>CAYNJK010000110.1:0-9684 GCA_964397575.1 uncultured Saprospiraceae bacterium | reverse complement strand
GCCTATAACAAGCCAACGAAGTGAAATCTGAGGGTAGAAATGGGTAAAACCAGCTTTTTTAGCAAAAAATAGTCTGATTTAGCTATTTAATGCGCTTGAGCTCTTTTCGTTAATAGAGAAAAGCACTACTTTTGCATCCGCTTTCAATCTAACAAATAAAGCTCATGTCAAGAATTTGTCAACTTACAGGTAAAAGACCGATAACGGGAAACAACGTATCCCACTCGAAGAGGAAAACGAAAAGAAGATTCTTACCAAATCTTAATACTAAAAGGTATTACATCCCAGAAACGGATCAGTGGGTAACACTGAAAATTTCAGCTTCTGCTATGAGAACTATAAATAAGGTAGGTGTCTACACTTTCCTTAAGAAGCAGCAGAAGGCCGGATTTGACATAGGAATAGATTTAAAATAACTTAGTATAGTATAAGATTATGGCAAAGAAGTCTAAAGGAAATAGAATACAAGTTATACTAGAATGTACGGAGCACAAGAGTAGTGGTCTCCCAGGTACATCTAGATATGTAACTCAGAAAAACAGAAAGAATACTCCTGATAGGATGGAACTGAAGAAGTACAACCCTGTTATGAAAAAATATACTGTTCACAAAGAAATTAAATAAAACATGGCTAAGGTATCAAAGAACGCAAGAGTAGCTCAAAGAGCAGCAAATGCTGGATCTGGTAGAGATTTCTGCAAGGTCGTAAAAAGCATCAAAGACCCAGTAACAGGTAAGTATACTTACAAAGAGGTCATGATTCACAAAGACAAAGTGAAAGAATTCTTCGCAAAGAAGTAATTCTATACACATAAGATATTCACTAAAGGCAAGGTCATTACTTTGCCTTTTTTTGTTTTAAGTCACCAAGCATAGAACATGAACATTTTCAAAAAATACTTTACCAGGGACAAGAAAAAAGAACTGGACCAAGGTGTAGAAAAGACAAAAAAGAGCCTTTTTGGACAGATCGCAAAAGCTGTTGCTGGCAAGTCTACAGTAGATGAATCTTTTCTGGACGAGTTAGAAGGCATTCTAATCTCATCTGATGTTGGACTCGATACCACAGTCAAAATTATAGAAAGGCTAGAAAGTAAGGTCGCTAAAGAGAAGTACTTCAATACCAACGAACTTAACAAAATCCTCAAGCAAGTCGTAGTAGACATCCTTGCTGAAAACAAGTCTGAAGATGTAGAAGATTTCGAATATCCTGATTTCCATATTCCTTATG
Organism: uncultured Saprospiraceae bacterium; assembly: GCA_964397575.1. Taxonomy (GTDB): domain Bacteria; phylum Bacteroidota; class Bacteroidia; order Chitinophagales; family Saprospiraceae; genus RFSX01. Next base: position 8,453 of record CAYNJK010000110.1, on the reverse strand, counting down.
TGCTCTTAGTAGTAGGTGTAAATGGTGTTGGGAAAACTACAACCATAGGCAAACTGGCACATCAGTTCAAGAAAAAAGGTAAAAAGATAGTACTTGGCGCTGCGGATACCTTTAGGGCAGCCGCAGTAGATCAGCTAAAAATATGGGCGGATAGAAATGAAGTCGAGTTCTACAGCAAAGGCATGAATACGGATCCAGCTGCAGTAGCATACGAAACCGTCCAGTATGCAATGAACAATGACATAGACCTATGTATCATCGATACAGCTGGAAGATTGCATACAAAGAAGCACTTAATGGAGGAGCTTACTAAGATCTCAAACTCAATTAATAAGAAACTACCAGGCGCACCCCATGAGGTGATGTTAGTTCTAGATGCAACCACTGGTCAGAATGCCATAGAGCAGGCCAATAAGTTTACAGCTGCAACAACGGTAACATCCCTGGCTCTTACTAAGTTAGATGGGTCGGCAAAGGGCGGTGTGGTGCTCGGAATATCAGACCAATTCAAGATTCCGATTAAATATATCGGTGTTGGCGAAGGCATAGAACAATTACAAGTGTTTAATAAATCGGCCTTTGTTGATGCCTTGTTTGAATAGATTCTAAATAATAAACGAGAGACTTACGTTTTAACTCATATATAGCGAAAACGCTTATTTGAGATTAACTTTACAACGCAGTTTTAAATAAAGTCTGAACTATGAAAAAGAGCTTTTTAATCGGCTTACTCGCTTTGATAGCAGGCATTTCGATAATTGTTTCAGCATCAAGAGATGTAAGTACATATGCGACCTTTAAGAGCGCAATGCTCAACTCTGGTACCGTCAAAATTGCTGGAGAAATCGATAAATCTGAGGAGATTCACTATGATCCTCAAAATTCTCCCAATTCATTTTCATTTCTCATGAAAGACAGTGATGGAAAGTCAATGAAGGTCATAATCAAAAAACCAAAACCTCAGGACTTTGAGATGTCAGAAACAGTTGTCGTGACTGGCAAGATGCAAGAGGATATTTTTGTTGCTCATGATGTACTGCTTAAGTGTCCTTCCAAGTATAAGGACGAAGAATTAAAACTTAGAGAAGGAACCAGCCTAGCATCTTGAACAATAACATAGAATATATAGGAGAACATTTATGGCCTGGCGTGATAGGCCACATCTGCATCATCCTCAGCTTCACGAGTATATTATTTTCATTATTTAGCTATTACAAAGCTTCTAAGACAGAGCTAGAAGTCAAAAGCTCTTGGACACTTCTAGGTCGTTATGGCTTCATCGTTCATGGCCTCAGTACCTTTGCTATTATAGGTATGCTGTTCTATGTTATGGTCAATCAGATGTACGAATATTCCTATGCCCAAGCGCATGTCTCCAGTGACTTGTCCATGAAATATATTCTCTCCGCATTTTGGGAAGGTCAGGAAGGCAGCTTTCTGCTCTGGATGTTTTGGCATATTATTCTAGGCTTTGTTATTATCAAGAAGGCAGGGAAATGGGAAGCACCAGTACTCCTTTTTGTAGGCATTATTCAAGCCATTCTAGCGAGTATGTTGCTAGGGATACATGTAGAAATAGGAGACTTCATATATAAAGTAGGTAGTAACCCGACTACCCTATTGAGGGATGTTTTCGAAGCTCCTATTTTTGAAAAAGCAGATTATGTACAACTCATAGATGGGACAGGCTTGAATCCACTATTACAGAATTACTGGATGACAATACATCCGCCGACTTTGTTTCTCGGTTTCTCTTCAGTAACCTTTGTTTTTGCCTATGCCTGTGCAGGCTTCTTTACCAAGCAATACAGAGCTTGGTTAAACCCTGCTCTTAACTGGGCTCTCTTTTCAGGAGGAGTTCTTGGTACTGGAATATTGATGGGTAGTGCTTGGGCTTATGAAGCCTTGTCCTTTGGAGGTTACTGGGCCTGGGATCCAGTAGAGAACATGTCGTTTGTTCCATGGCTAGTACTGGTTGCAGGAATACATACAAATCTTATTGCAAAAAGCACAGGCAGAGCGATCAGAAGTACTTTCATCTACTATACCCTATCATTGGTTTTAGTACTCTACTCTACTTATCTTACAAGAAGTGGAATCCTAGGTGATACATCTGCCCATGCATTTACAGAAATGGGTTTGGAACCTCAGTTGATATTTTTAGTAGGGTTTTCAGCATTGGTTGCCCTTTATGTGTATGTGCTAAAGAGCAGACATGCACCAAGATTTGAAAAAGAAGAATCAGCTTATTCTAGAGAGTTTTGGATGTTTGTAGGTGCATTGGTATTACTATTCAGCGGAATGATAATAGCTGCCTCTACTTCGCTTCCAGTTATGAATGCCATCATAGGCCTATTCCAGCCAGACTTTGAGGGCACAGTAATTAATGACCCCATACCCCACTTCAACAAATTCCAAATATGGACCTCTGTTTTAGTTATGGTCCTATCAGCTAAGGCAGTCTTCCTACGATATAAAACAAATGAATGGAGTAATAAACAGAAATTAGGATTTGCAACTACACAACTGATCCACGCGGCCATTGCAGCGGTTCTTACATTTATACTTAGCCTTACTATAGATTACTTTCATTGGAAATATGGAGTACTAGGGTTCTGCGCCTTTTACACAATTGTATCCAATCTATCTTATCTAGTAAATAAGACCAGACTCAATATGAAAATGGCAGCAGCCGTATTCTCACATGTAGGTTTCGGTGTCATGATAGTAGGTATACTTACCAGTGGACTTAATCAATCAGTTATAACAACTAATCCTTTCGTAATGAAAGGGTTGCTTAAAGACAAAGACTTAGCAGATGCTGTCACACTAATAAAGGATGAACCATTTTTTGTGAATGATTTTTGGATCACTTATGAAAGCGACACTATAGAAGGCAACACAAGAACCTTCAAAGTAAAATTTGAAAAAGAAGATAAAGAAAAGGGCAATGTAGATCCCTTCTACGTTTATCCAAATGTCCTATTCTCTAACGACCTTACTAAAATAGCTTCTTCTAATCCTGATGCAAAACACTACTTGGGCAGAGATATATTCACCAGTGTTGCATCATTACCAGAAGTGCAACAGGATGTAGAATTGGCCAAGGCTGCTGAAGATTCCTTGGAATATTTCAGCCATACTTTGAATATCGGAGATACCATTTTTACAAAGAGTAACTATGGGCTGATCCAGGATATAAACTTCAATCCGCAACATCCAGACTATCTAAGTCACACCAATGATATAGGAATGGAGGTTGTAGTAAATTTCAAATCCTTAGATGGCACATATAACGAAGTAGCACGGACAGCTATAGGGGTAAGAGAGAATTTGCTATATCAGTACCCACATCAGTTAAATGAAATAGGTGTAAAGCTCAGACTAGACGAAAAAGCTTTTGACAATTATTTCAGCACTGAAGATCAGCTGAAATATGATTTTTTTACGGTAGCACAAGGAGAAAGTTTTACTTACGCAGGTGAGACTTATCAGCTCCAAGGTTTCGATAAAGAAATCAATAATAAAAATTATATCCCAGAAGAAAACGATATAGCCATACAAGCACAATTGGTAAGAGTATCAGACGGTAAAATACTCAAGCCAATCTATGTCATTAGAGACACAAAACCATCTAACATAAAAGACTACGAAATAACTTCAGGTATTCATGCGCGGATTATAAAGATAGACCCAGTAAATGAACAATTCTCATTTACCATGGCACAAGACAAAAGAGAGACCACTGATATTGTGTTGGATGTAGCTGAAAATGTAGGCAGAACAGATTTCATCGTATTGGAAGCCTTGATGTTTCCATTCATTAGTCTTTTCTGGCTAGGTACCTGTCTGTGTCTTTTTGGTTTCTTCTTTGGTCTGTATCACAGGAGAAGAGAAAAAATTTCATCTCAATAAAATTACCGGCTGCATTCTCATGTCCAAAGAATTCAATATTGTAAGTATCGGTGCTGGCAATGTAGCTAATCATCTTATTCCTGCCTTACACAGCTTAGGCTGCAAAATATCGCAGGTATACAGTAGAGATATTCGCAATGCAAGGTCTCTTGCAAGAAAAGTCAAAGCAAACGCCATAGACAGTTTTGAGATATTAGATGATAGTTCTGATTTATATCTGATTATGGTTCATGATGATATTATCAAAGACATTGTTTCTGAGCTTCCCCAGTTGGATTCCAATCAATTTCTCGCACATACCTCTGGTGCTACTCCGACCAATTTTCTTATAAGAAAGGCTAAGAATTATGGAAGTTTCTACCCTCTTCAGTCCTTTAAAAAAGGACGACAATTGGCCTTAGAGGAAGTGCCATTTCTGTTATACGGCAGCAATCCTAAGACTTTACGAAAATTCAGAATGCTTGCAAGGCAGCTATCTCCAGTTGTTAAGGAAGCCAATGACAACGAGAGACTTAAGTACCATCTTGCCGCAGTGCTTATGAATAATTTTACGAATCACCTTGCCTGTCTGACAGAAAAATATCTTAATGATGAGCAATTAGACCCCAAAATATTAAAACCTATTACATCTTACACCTTCAGTAGAATTGCAAAAAGTTCTTCAGTATGCGAGATACAAACAGGGCCAGCAAAAAGAGACGACAATACTGTAATCAAAAAACATCTGGCCCTCATCAAGGAGGACAAGACACTGACTGAGATCTATAAGGTGATGACGAAAAGTATAAAAAAGACAGAAGGTGAAAAACACAAAAACTAATCGAGCATGAGAATCGTAGACGAATGGACAGAACAAGATATGCGGGTAACTGTTTTAATAATGAATGGTAGATACAGTCTGAAGTTAGAGAAAAATCTGCTTGAGCAAACTTATAAGTTTAGAGACGGCCAGATAGAAGATCTTGCCCAATTAAAATCATCACTATCGGAAGAATTTTACAAAGGCTGTTCTAATCAGTTTATTCATATGAATCTCACCAGAACCAAGCTATTTAAGTCTAATAATTCTGAGGAGTCATTCGTTGAGATTATATAATTCATCTCAGTGAAGTTGCTGTCCTATATAGCTTTTAGAATCCTTATACTGGTTTTTTCGATCTTGCCATTTAGACTAGTATATCTACTCTCTGACTTTCTCAGATTTATACTCAAGAAAGTCTTCAGATATAGAGTCTCTGTGGTGGAAAAAAATTTGTTGTACTGCTTTCCTTCTGAGAATCCGCAAAAACTAAGAGAAATAAGAGATGAGTTTTACAAAAACTTTGTAGATATAATCCTAGAATCTCTGAAGGGACTGGCAACTAACCCAAATAAGCTGATACAACGATACACTTTTAGAAATCCAGAACTGATGGATGCTGTATATAGTAAGGACAGCCATGTGATTATTTTCAGTCAGCATTATAATAACTGGGAATGGGCACCGATCTGCCTCGGTCTACAAATGAAACACCATCTACTCGGCGTCGTAAAATTCTTATCCAACGAGTACATTAATAATTACATGATAGATGGTAGATCAGGAAACAATGTCAGTGTGATACCAACCTATCAAACTGCCAAATACTTTCTTTCTTTGCCGCAAGAAAAGAAAACAGTAGGAATAGTCTTCATAGCGGATCAGAAACCAAGTGGAAGAGAAAAGACTATACAACTTAGCTTTCTGGGCAACGAAGCTAGTTTTCATGCTGGCGCAGCCAATTATGCAATAAAATCAGGTTTGCCTATCTACTCCCTAGATGTTCACAGGATAAGCAGGGGTCGTTATGAGGTAGAGGCTGTTATGATAGCAAAAGCTGGAGAATGTCACTCCGCCGAAGAACTCACCATCAAATTCAAACAGAATTTGGAACAGTTAATAAGGAAATCACCTGCATCCTGGCTCTGGTCTCACAAAAGATTTAAAGATTTTGTCGAGTATTAGACTGCGTATTTACTAGGGTTTTAAAAAAATATCGAATTCCTATAGGGGTAGTATGATGATTATTTGTCTTATAAGTGGATAGATAATGAAAAAATGGATTAACGAAAAACCTTGCTGAAAAGCAGGGTTTTTTGTCTTTTAGGTCTATTCGATAAGAAAGCTAGACCATGCTTTTATCCAACTCTAAGTCCTTACTTTTGCCAAAAAGTAATACATGCTCAAAGCAATCTCTCCTATCGATGGACGATACGCCAAAAAAACAACGAAACTACAATACTACTTTTCGGAATTTGCACTCATAAAGTACCGTGTCAAAGTAGAAATCCACTATCTCAAAGCTCTTATAAAATCTGGAATTCCACAACTAGCTCCTCTCGGTGATTCAGTGGATATTCTAGAAGCAATAGAGACTAATTTTTCTGAAGCTGATGCACAGTCAATAAAGGATATAGAAAAAACTACCAATCATGATGTAAAAGCTGTAGAGTACTTTATCAAGGATAAGATGAATGATGCTGGGCTGACAGACCATCTGGAATGGGTGCACTTTGCATTAACCTCGCAGGACATCAACAATACAGCAATGCCCTTAATGACAGCAGACTTTCTAAAGGACTATTACATTCCCGAGTTGCTTCAGGTTATATCTGTCCTTAAAGAAATGGATAACAAATATGTAGGCATCCCTCTACTTTCCAGAACCCATGGGCAAGCTGCAAGTCCATCTACAGTAGGAAAAGAGATAAGGGTCTTTATAGAACGTCTCAGCTCACAACTAGAATTACTTAAGCAGTTACCTATCAAAGCCAAGTTTGGAGGTGCTACAGGTAATTTCAATGCACATAAAGTAGCTTTCCCCAATATGGACTGGCCGAAATTTGCCAATGAGATGATAAGTGAATTAGGATTGGAGAGATCTCAGTATACTACACAGATAAGTCATTACGATCATCTTGCTGCCATCGTCCAAAATATAGGTCGTATCAATACTATTCTGATAGACCTGTGCAGAGATATGTGGACCTACATCAGCAGAGATTATTTCAAGCAGAAAGTGATCGCCAACGAGGTAGGTTCTTCCGCTATGCCCCACAAAGTTAATCCTATAGACTTCGAAAATGCGGAAGGCAACTTCGGAATGGCAAATGCAATCTTTGGTTTTCTAGCGGAAAAACTCCCTATCTCTCGCTTACAAAGAGATCTTACTGACAGTACTGTGACTAGAAATTTGGGAGTACCCTTTGGACATACTACGATAGGATTTCAAAGCTTACTCAAAGGACTTAGTAAAGTTGAGCTGAATCAAACCCAACTCAATGAAGACCTAGAAGCCAACTGGGCTGTGGTTTCAGAAGCTATCCAAAACATACTGAGAAGAGAAGCTTATCCGAAGCCATACGAAGCCCTCAAAGCGCTTACCAGAGGCAATTCTAAGATTACCAAAGTATCGATAGCTGAATTTATTGAAACTTTGGAAGTATCAGAAGACGTTAAGAAAGAACTGAGAGTTATTACACCTCAGAACTATGTTGGGTACATTTAGAAAAATACATTATGCTAAAAAAACTCGTCAGTCTAATCTTCAAAACGGGCAAGACCGCTACTAAATCCACTGGAAAATCTATGGACTTTATTGATGATATTCTCGAAAAAGAATACTTGACTACAGCTGTAGACAATCTGAAGACTTCCTCAGGAAAAGTGGTAGAAAAAGCTGGAATGATCTATCAGAAAACAAAAGATGCTGTAGAAGACAAAGTGGATCTAGAAAAAATTAAGGATGTCGGAGATAAGATCATAGAAAAAGGCAAGGAAGCAACTGAAGATCTATCGGAGTCCATGCAAGAGACTTCTTCGACACTTAAGAATGTCATGAACGAAGGCGAGAAGTTCGTCAAGGGTATCATCAAGAGCTCTGACGATGAAGAGGAATAATACGAAGATCTAGAACATTCATGATTCATCAACAGCAATAAAAGTCTTGGATTGTGACAAAAGGCAAGTCTCTAACTTTCAGATGTGCTAAACGATAATCATTCGTAATCTACCGATGATATAAAATTATCGACCAAAAGTCAAAAAAACCTAATAGATATGGAAAAAGCTCATATTTTGATAGTTTTTTGCTTGTAGTACTGTATCTGAGCTGAGTCCAGTAGATTATAATGAACCCTTAGTCTTGAGAACTAATGATTCAAGTCTTGATCTTAATCAATTATCATTTGCCATGTCGGATTTCTTTCATTGTGGTAAAGATGATTTTGGATTAGCTACTTTGTGCGGTTGCGATTGCACATCATTAAACATGATTCCGAATATTTGGAATTCGTGTGGTGACAACATGACAAATCTTTTTGAAATTAGCTCATTTGAAGACTACAGTTGTTCTGATTTTCTAAATTCAATAAGAACGACTTGTTCTGGTAGAACAATTGACGAAATACAAATTGAAGCAACAGAGTTACTTAGTCAATTCGGAAATGCAAATCCTGATGAAATATTATTGATTAATCAAATAATAGATGACGTTCAGAACAACTTGGAGGTATCAGCA
>CAYNJK010000109.1:7639-9734 GCA_964397575.1 uncultured Saprospiraceae bacterium | reverse complement strand
CATGCATAGTTCTTGTACAGGCAACATACAGCATTTGCTGATCAGGGGAAGTATTATAATTTTTCTGAGTGCAGAACGGCACTATCACCTGATCGAACTCCAAGCCCTTAGCTAGATGTGCAGTCGTAATAACTATACCGCTGCCAAAAGCAACACTGACTGCATTTAGTAGATTAATTTGGAACTGTGGACTTAGTGCCTCGTATAGGGTATCTGCTTGGCGCTGAGTTTTGGTAATGATGCCTAGTGAGTTATACTTGCTGGCATTGAAGGCGGTGACTCTAGTCTTAATTTCTTCTAGCTCTGCCTTTGCAGATTTACAAGCGACGATTAGTGGTTCTTGGCCGTGTCTTTCCAGAGCTTCTACTTCTACGTGCTGACTTATACGCTTGGTAAACTCTGTAATTTCATAAGTAGACCTATAGCTCTTCAGCATGGTCATAGAAGTAGCACCTGGGAATATTTTTCTAATAGTATCTAGATTCGAAGCGCTAAAAGGATTTACAGATTGATTGATGTCGCCAAGGATGGTTTTTTTACAGGCGTACAATCTACTGAGCACTTGGTACTGCACGATAGAATAATCTTGCATTTCGTCTATAACCAAGTGCTTAACTTTATTGTTGGCGCTGAGGCCTTCTAGTTTCATTTTTAAATAGAGGAAAGCGTACACATCACTCCACTCATAGGTGCTCCCTTTTTTTAGCTTGAGTAGTTCTGGTCTACCCAGCCACTCATAGAAGCCCTTGTAGAGTACTCTAGGATTATAAGAAGGAAACATCTTACGGATAGTCGTATGCAAAGCCGTCCTATCTTTGTACTGGATCTCTATTTTGTAGTAGCGAAAGATGTTTTCTACGATTTCTCTGACGACTTCATTGAATCGTTTTAGCAAAGGCATTCTGCTGTACTTCTCAAAGGTCTCTTTTATAAACCAACTAGGAACGAGTTTGCCTTTGACGTATATGTCTGTAATTTTAAAAGCATCATTTTGCAAATAGACATTATAGGCATCTATCTTTTTGATGAGTTCAGGAGAGGATTTGAACTCGATGCGTTCTATGAGTTTTGGGTCATTCTTTTCTAGTAATTCCGTTACTTGCTCAAAGAAGGTTTGGAACTTAATCTGATAATCTAGTAATTCGTCAGCTATTTCTTCCACACTGGTTTCTTCGACTGATTCTTCACCCAGCTCTGGTAAAACATTGGAGATGTAACTGGCAAAAACTTTATTGGGTGAGATTATCAGAATGTCCTCAGAGCTGATCGTCTCTTTGAAGCGGTAGAGCAAGAAAGCGATCCTGTGCAAGGCGATGGAGGTCTTACCAGATCCTGCTACTCCTTGTATAATGAGATGACGGGCCTCTTCATTTCTAATAATGGCATTCTGCTCTTTTTGGATAGTAGCAACGATATTCTTCATCTTGGCACTGGAGGCCTTGTTAAGTTCCTTCTGTAATACCTCATCATGGATCGTCAGATCGGTATCTAACATGTACTCCATGATTCCTTTACGGATCCGGAATTGTCTTTTGAGAATGATATTACCTGTGACAGTTTTTGTTTTTATCTCGTAGGCACCAGCACCTAACTCGTAGTCATAAAACATACTAGAAATAGGAGCGCGCCAATCGAAAACAAGATTTGTTTTGGTTTCTGTATCTTGGAAATTATGGACACCAATGTAGAGATTTCTTGTGGAAGCTTGATTGTCTTCTACAAAATCTATTCTTCCGAAGTAGGCCGTATCTTTTAGTCGCATCAGCCGTTTTCTGTTCTCCAGACCATGCGTTCCCAGTAAGGAATAATTTCTGATGACTTCGCGCATGGCATTCTTTTCGAGAAAATCCATGTCACGCTTATGATCTTGCATGTGCTTGTGCATGCTATCTATTTCATCACTCTTGCCCTGGACAGCTTCATTTATCTCGTCCAGTCTTAGGTCGATTTTTTTGAGTAAATCTGAAAGGTATTTTTCTTCTTTTTTTTGTTCTGACATGTTTTTTAATCAGACGCTGTTGGTTAATAGATGTTGGGTTATGGGGGCTTTTGGTGTAAGGTTTAGGGATTAAGGTTTAGGGATTAAGGATTAAGG
>CAYNJK010000109.1:0-7539 GCA_964397575.1 uncultured Saprospiraceae bacterium | reverse complement strand
TGGGGGCTTTTGGTGTAAGGTTTAGGGATTAAGGTTTAGGGATTAAGGATTAAGGATTAAGGTTTAAGGTTTAAGGTTTAAGGTTTAAGGTTTAAGGATTATGAATTTTGGGTTTTGGGTTTTGGGTTTTGGGTTTTGGGTTTAGGGTTTTGGGTTTAGGGTTTAGGGTTTGGGGTTAATATTTTACGCCTAGGATGTCATGTACTCTACCCTCTTGTATTTCTCTAGCGCGCCACAGCAGACGGTCATTCATATTGTCCATTTCATGAAAAGCATTATCATGCCATAACTGGGATGCCATCCATTTTTTAATTTGGAAAACGATGTTCTCTGGAAAGTTTCTAGGCAACGCCATTCCAGGACTTTTGGAAACCAAGAAAGATCTGAATTCTTTAAGCATAAAAGCTTCACGTATTCTATCCTCATGAAAGGCCCTTACAGTCGGATACTCAAACTGCATTTTTGCGCGATGATAATCTGTATACTGGGTTGTAAATTCATACAAATAGCCTTTTGCATTTAGCTCCTTATATAAACCCCAGTCTTCGGTATCCTCGTGTACATAATATACATCAGGCACGATACCGCCAGGTCCTGTTACCAGATATCTGCCTGACATAGATTGTCCTTTTAGATTTTCCGTTACATTGGTGAGCTTGGCAGTGAGAGAATTTTTTCTAAGTGCTTCTTGGTAAGGGGTCATCCAGTCGTTGTTATCTGTGCCTTCTTCTCGCTGAAGTATTCTACCTGTCGGTGTCTCGTATCTTCCAGTGGTAATTCGGATATTCGATCCGTCACCCAGCTTGAAAGATTGCTGTATCAGACCTTTACCATAAGTAGAAACACCTAGGACTACAGCCCTATCCCAGTCCTGCAGGGCGCCTATAAAAATTTCACTTGCAGAAGCCGTAGATGCATTCTGCATGACGACCAGCTTGCCCGTCTCGAAAAGACCCAGACTTGTTGTGTGATAATCTTTATTCACATTGACACTGGCTTCTTTATAAATCAGCTTACCCTCAGGAAGGAAAATATCCGCCAGTGCATAGGCTTGCTGCACCAATCCGCCTCGGTTATCTCTAAGATCTAAAATGAGTTCTTGCAGACCTATGGATAACAAATATTTTAGTGAGGTCGTAAATTCATCGACAGTGTTGACGGTAAATTTTCCTAGTTTGATATAGCCCACTGTTTCAGTGACCATATAAGCAGCATTGACACTTTTCCAAGGGATAAGATCTTTATTAAAACTCACTTTTGTTGTCTCGGAATCCTTCCTAAGCACATCAAAGGCAAAGTCTTCCAGATCTTTGTCTTTTACTCTATCGCGTAGTTTCTGCACATCCGACCCGATAATGGATTGTCCATTCATAGTTAGAAGTCGGTCGCCCTTCAGTAATCCTGCTTTCTCTGCTGGTCCTCCCTGGCTGATATAGGTGACAATTGCCGTATCCTTAAGAACGAAAAAATTAAAACCAGTTGCTCTGCCAGAATAGCCCTTGTCGGCAATGGCTTGTTTTTCTGCATCTGCTTTGTTCTGATAGACTGAGTAACTATCTAGCTCTTGGACTATACTCAGAATGGCCTTTTCTGTGAGAAACTCTTCATCGACTTGATCTACATAATGGTCATTAAGATAGAACAGTAGCCAGTCTAATTTCTGGCCGTTAAGCCCGGCTGAATAATTTTCTACCTGCCCACTGAGGACAAAACTGCAACTGCATAGAACTAGCAGCAAGAGGTGTATCTTCTTTATCATTTCAGGAACTTATAGATTTTCTGAGGATGGGTAAAGGTACAGTATTAGCAAAGCTATTTCAGTATTTTAATAGTTTGTTAATTAGGCTTTATAGGGCCTCTACGTCTCGGTTTGTAGCCCTCGGCATTTATAGGTAACTTTAGTTAGATTATTCAGATATGAGATTTCCTATAACCTTTCTATTACTTGTAGCAGCGATACTTATTCAGGCGCAGGACAACTTGCAGCTTAGCGATCCTATCGTAGAAAATATTCTGAAAGGCAGCTACGAACCTAACACTTACGAAATAGATTTAAACTTTGAGGATTCCGAAAAGCTGAAAGAAATTCTTGCAGCACTTAATCAGCCCGAAAAGTTAGCTGAACTCGAGCAAGAGCTATTACGCAAAGATTTGTCACAACTGAATGACGAAGAAAGGACAGAATGGATATATAACAAACTGAGTCAATTCGGTGATAAAGAGAACAAGGACAATAAGAGATTCCAGCCTTTCTACTTAGAATATGAAGACAACGGGACAAAGAAGAAACTATCGGCAGCTCTACTCCCTGGTCGGTCTACCAAATCTCATGACATTGTGGTCGTAGAAGCGTTAGGAGGTGAGAATACGCTTGCCGAAGCGGCATTGGCTCTGGAGCTTGCAGCGGTAATGTCAGAATTGGATTTTGATTCCAATCTACTGTTTCTCATCAATCTTAATCCAGATCAAGCTGAGTCTGCAGAACTGGCTTACAAAAGATATCTTGAGGAAGAAGGCATCAATGTCAGAGCACGGTTTGACTATAATATCATATTGGGGTGGGAAGAAAAATTCCCTGCAGTGTTTATGTCCTACCGTGGCTGCCGACCTTAAGCTACAGTAGCTTCTTTTCTAAGATAAATCAACTCAGAACAGTTGTCCTTGGTAAATATTTGTTTAGCTACCCGCTGGATATCAGCTACATCTACCCTATCTATTTCCTCTTCTTGATGATTTATAAGATCTACATCGCCTAGCATTTCGTAGTAAGCCAAGTTTATTGCCTTATTGGTGATACTGACTTCTGAAAAAGCAACAGCACTGATCATGCTGTTCTTTACTTTTTGTAATTCTTCTTGGCCCACAGGTTCTTCTACGAGTTTTTGCAATTCATTCCAAATAAGCAACTTTGCTTTTTCCATATCTGCTCCTTCCAGCAATTTGGCTTCTAGTACAAAGAGTCCCGGATCCATGGTTCCTGAGATGTAGGCATTCACACTACTATACAACTGAGATCCTTTTAGCAGTCTTTCGTATAGTCTAGATGATCTGCCACCGCTGAGTATATCAGACATCAGGTCATAGACGATAAAGTCCTCGTGCCGGCGATCAGGCATATGGAAAGCCATATACACTGCATCCGATGGTACAGTCTGATGCAATACTTTGGAACGGAAAGCCTGCTGCGGCGGTTCAGCCAATATTTCTTTATCGTGTATTTTACCTGCTGGAATCGGTCCAAACCATTTCTCTATAGAAGCCTTAGTACTGCTCTCATCTATATTGCCAGCTATAATAAGGACGGCATTATTGGGCTTGTAATAATTATGAAAGAACTCCTCGACCTCAGCTAACTGGGCTTCTTCTATGTGCTCTGGCACCAGACCTATCGTCGGCCAGCGATAAGGGTGCTGCCGAAAAGCCAACGCAGATAGTTCATGCCACAAGTCACCATAGGGCTTATTGATACTTGTTTCTTTAAATTCCTCAACGACAACTTTTTTCTGTACATCGAGACTTTGCTGATTAAAATCCAACTTCATCATCCGGTCTGATTCCAACCACAGTGCCGTCTCCAGATTTTCAGCTGGCAAGACATTATAGAAATTAGTCAGGTCAGAATTTGTAAAAGCATTATTGTCTCCTCCGGCAGACTGGATAGGTGTATCATAGTCGGGCACATTTTCAGATCCACCAAACATCAGATGCTCAAATAGATGTGCAAATCCCGTACGATTTTCATCTTCATTCTTAGAGCCTACTTTATAGAGGACATTGACTGTGACCAAGGGGGTACTTTCATCCTTGTGCAAGATGACAGTCAGTCCATTCTGCAGTGTATATCTATCGTATGCTATCATAATTGTTGCGAATCAAATTGCCATTTCCCCGGCTTTCGAGGGGCTAAAATATTCTTTTTTAAGGTGCTAAAAAAAGCTTCCTTGCTCATAAGCTCTGCGCCGAGACTCATTATATGTGCTGTCTCCTGCTGACAATCTATCAGCTTGTAGCCATTCGCCTTCAGATGGCCCACTAGTCTGATAAAGCCCAACTTAGAGGTGTTACTCTTGCGGGCAAACATAGATTCTCCAAAAAATATATCTCCAAAGGCCAGTCCATACAGCCCCCCTACGAGTTCTTCCCCTTCCCATACTTCTACAGAATGGGCATGACCCATCTCATGCAGCTGGCACATTACATTCTGCAACTCATCAAACAGCCAAGTACCTTCCTGACCAGGTCGGCTCTGGTTTCTGCATGCCTCTATTACAGCCTTAAAAGCGGTATCCATAGTACAATGGTATTTGTCACTATTCAGATAGGGACGCATACTCTTAGACACTTTAAGTTTATCAGGATACATAACACAGCGGGGGTGGGTATACCACCAAAAAAGTGGTTGTCCAGCAGAAGTCCAGGGGAAAATGCCAAATTGATACGCTAATAATAAAGTATCAGTATCTAGGGAACTGCCCATGGCCAAGAGACCATCGTCGTCAACGAGTAAAGGATGTGGGAAAAAATCTACCTCTTCGGGTAGAGCGAATGCCATAGCTTAGTTAGTAACCATATTGTCTATCACTGCCGATAAGCCTCTTTCTACAAGAGCATCTTTCATAGGCTTCAGGCTTTCGAAATTTCCAGTTTTTACAATGGCTTTGCCCTTGTAATGAACGATAAGAGATAGTTGTTCTGATTGCTCAAAAGTGTGATTACATACTTCCATAAAACACTGTATTACCCAGTCGAAGGTGTTGAAATCATCATTATACACAATCAATTGAGCCTGCATCAACTCAGGTGTCGCTTCTTTCACTTCTATCAATTCTTCTACTTCTCCAAGATTGACAGTACTTGTGTTATCAGTCATTTTATGCATTTAAGGGTGGTCTTCTTATTAATTAAGTTCTTTCAACGCAGCATGTACTGCTTCAAAATTGGGTAAATTCCCAGCATTTTCCAATACCTCAGCGTATTTAATTAGCCCGGCACTATCTATTACAAAAACTGCTCTTTTAGATACGCCTTTCATACCAGCCACAAACTCCTCATACAGAGCATGATAAGCGCGGCTTATGTCTTTATTGAAATCAGAAAGAACTTTGAAATTTAACTGGTTTTCTGCCTTGAATTTGGCCAAGGTAAAGGGAGAATCCACTGAAATCGCGAGGACTTCGGCGTTCGTATTATTATAACTACTTATATCATCTCTGGTCTGGCAAAGTTCAGTAGTACAAACGCCGGTAAAGGCAAGTGGAAAAAATAATAAAACAACGTTCTTTCCCAAGTAAGAAGTCAGGTCCACATCTTGCATGTCAGAATCCTTTAGGATAAACGTTGGTGCTTTTTCGCCGATATTAAGAGTCATATTCAAGGGTCTCTATTCCAAATGTAGAATAAAACGTAAAAATAGCTTATTAGTTGAATCTATATTTTCTAATAATCCCCAATATGCCATTCATTTGCTAATCTTGTCTAACTAAAACGTCAACTGATTTACCTAATTGACTAATCCGACAGGAGTGAAAAAGGAAAGACTGGCTTATTTGCAACTGCACTTTGCTGTATTGCTATATGGTCTTACAGCCATATTAGGTGATCTAATTTCTATTTCTGCTGTCAGCCTCGTATGGTGGCGGGTGCTTATTACCAGTCTGAGCCTGCTTTTCTTTGTACAGTTTGGCAAAAGTATTATGCGTTTGCCACGTAAGACAATTATGATTTTGGCAGGGATAGGTGTTATAGTCGCCCTACACTGGATAACCTTCTACGGCTCTATCAAACTGGCCAATGCCTCTGTCGCACTGGCAGCTATGGCAACAACCTCCCTGTATACCTCGATTATAGAGCCACTTATCACTGGAAAACGATTCCAATGGCTAGAGCTAATTTTGGGATTACTCATTATTCCACCTATGCTGATGATAGCCACCCAGCTTGATTTTTCTTATCTAAATGGGCTGTACGTAGGTCTATTGTCTGCCTTTCTTGCTGCTCTATTTGCGACCTTAAACAAGAAGATGGTGGATGCCGCTGATGCCTATCAGGTCAGCTTTCTGGAAATGTCTAGCGCCTGCCTCTTTATCAGTCTGCTGCTGCCCTTTATAAGCAATAGCAACCTGAGCTTTATGCCAGTCGGGATGGACTGGGTCTACCTAGGTATACTTGCTCTGTTCTGCACAACGCTAGCCTTTGTAATCTCCATGAAAGCACTGAAATATGTCTCAGCCTTCGATGCCAATCTGGTTATAAATTTAGAACCCGTCTATGGCATCCTACTTGCCATCATCATACTCAAAGAACATAAAGAAATGGCGCCTACTTTCTACCTAGGCATAATCCTGATAATGACCATAGTCCTAGCCCATCCCCTTCTCAAAAAGATTTTAAACAGAAATAAAACCTTCAATGCCTGAATTTCCACATATTACAGACCCCTTACTACAAGCCTACTGCAGGGAACATTCGTCAGGCTTGCCCTATATCTCAGATCAGATCGAAACCAGCTCACAGAATACTGGACAATACAAAATGGCCTCAGGCCAGTATCTAGGAAAATTCTTGCAACTGATGGCGCAGGTCATAAGGCCACGAAGAATACTCGAGCTAGGCACCTTTACCGGCTATGGCACCCTCTGCCTAAGAGAAGGCCTGCAAAAAGATGGCCTCATCTATACCTTGGAAAAAAGCGAAGAGTATTTCCAACTAAGCAAAGAAAACTTCGACGCCGTTCCACATAAAGAAAATATCGTACAAAAGCTCGGCGATGCGGCTGAGCTCATTTCAGAACTGGATGAAGAGTTAGACCTCGTATTTATAGATGCGGCCAAGCGGCAATACAGCCACTACTTTGATCTGATCTTTCCCAAACTAAAAACGGGTGGCGTCATACTCGCAGACAATGTCCTATGGAAAGGCAAGGTCGTCAGCGAAAACAATGACAGCCTAGGCGAAGGACTAGATGCTTTCAATAAAAAGATCGCAGCCGATGACAGAGTAGACAACATCCTCCTTCCCATAGATGATGGCGTTAATTTCATTGTAAAAAAATAATCAGAACTAGATGAAGGAAGTATCCGAAGAACAGTACTGGACTACCAGATATGACGAAGACAACACAGGCTGGGACATAGGAGCCGCCTCTACCCCACTCAAAACATATATAGACCAGCTGACAAATAAAGAACTGAGCATTCTGATTCCAGGTGCCGGTCGTGCCTATGAGGCAGAATATTTGTACAAGCAAGGTTATCATAAGGTACACGTATTGGATATATCTGAAAAACCACTAATGGCACTAAAACAGAGAATTCCAGAATTCCCTGACGACCAGTTACTGCAGGAAGATTTTTTCCAATTGCAAGGACAATACGAGCTCATACTAGAGCAAACCTTTTTCTGTTCTTTCCTGCCCAGCAAAAAAAATAGACAGCTGTATGCTGCTAAGATGTCAGAGCTGCTGAGCCCAGGTGGCAAACTGGTAGGACTATGGTTCCATCACCCTCTGGTCAATAATGGCAAAAGACCTTTTGGAGGAAC
>CAYNJK010000108.1:0-9747 GCA_964397575.1 uncultured Saprospiraceae bacterium | reverse complement strand
AATTGGGTACGTATGGAAGATGCAACGATAGAGCCTTTGCTCAGAGCCAATATAGGCAGCTCTATGCAGCTAGATTTCGGACCGATGTACCAGTATAGAAATGTTATCTCTACTGCTGATAGAGTGAGCGATGACGTTTTGTTGGGTTTTGAGCAAGCGGCTTTTGATAACCGAAACTATTTGGGAGGTAAAGTTGATTTTTCTATTGATGTAGTAGACAGACCTACTTTTCCTACCTATGGATTTAAGCTCAATGCAAAATTCCAAACCTTACATGAGGTTGCCAAGGATGAACATGTACAGAGTATAGATATCACAACAAGCGGCTACTTTAAATTGCTTAATAAGCCGCAGCTGGTGCTAGCTCATCAATTAGGCTTTCACAGGAGCTATGGAGATCGTCAGTTTTATCACTACCCAGCTATCGGAAACTTGCAAGGACTACGTGGCTATAGAAATGAAAGATTCCGAGGTCAAAGTGCATTTTATCATAATATCGACCTGAGACTGTCTTTATTTTCATGGAATAATAATATTCTTCCTATAGACATCGGAGTTCTAGGCGGATATGACTATGGTAGAGTAAAAGTCTCAACAGAAATAACTGATCGATGGCATACTAGTCGTACAGTAGGTCTCTGGTTTGAGGTTTTAGGAGCTATAGTAATACAGCCATATTATACTTTCAATGAAGAACAGAACAGCTTCAGTTTATTGACGGGATTTAATTTTTAGAAATAAGAATTGTTTTGATTCTATCTTTATGTGTCAAGGTGAAGCAAGGACAACATTGCTGTACCTTTTTAAGGTAATTTAATTAAATGAATATGAGAATATCTTTCTTTTTCCTAGCACTTGTTATTGGATTCCAGTTAGCAGGCCAACAGCTTCAGATACCTCCTGCTCAAACGACTGCCGCATTACAATTAGAATATGCCAGTACTGAACAAGCTAAAATCTTGCTGACCACAGAAGATGCGTATACCGATGCTTGGAGCCAATTTGATATCGATTCTAAAGGGAATAAGAAAGGCAATACCAAAGAAGCATATTTCCAGCATATCACTGAGCAAGTTCTAGAATGGACAGATGAAGAGAAAGAGATGTTAAATCATTCTCTTGCTAAGATTAACACTAGCATCTCTGAGCAGAACTTCAAGCTAAGAATGGACAAACCCGTCATTATTATCAAGACCACCTCCAAGGAAGAGGGTGGGGCTATGGGTTATACACGAGGAAACTATATCGTTCTGTCACAGGCTTTCAGTTCTATGGAGCCTGCGGGAATAGATCACATCCTCGCGCATGAATTATTTCATGTGATATCCAGAGCCATGCCAGAACTTAGAAAAGAATTGTATAGTCTGATAGGCTTTTATATGATGCCAGCTATAGACTATCCCAAAGTCATGGAAGACTTCCGTATTACAAATCCTGATGCCACACAGACGGATAACTATATAGATCTTAAGGTGGGGGAGGAGACCGTCCCGTGTATGATGATCCTTTATTCAAAGCGGCCCTATGATGGAGGCAGCTTTTTCAATTATCTCAATGTGGGTTTCCTACGACTGAGCGAGGCAGATAAGAAACCAGTACTTGATGATGAAGGCCCAGTAATCTACGCCATGTCTGAAATAGGGAATTTCTTTGAGCAAGTTGGCCGTAATACACAGTACATTATCCATCCAGAAGAAATAATGGCAGACAACTTTACTTTCGCTATTCTAGGGAAGGAAGACTTGAGTAATCCGGAGCTGGTAGCGGAGATAAAAGAAGTGCTGTCGAAGTAGACTTTTTTTATTTCAATACTTATTCACGTAAGGCACTTTCTTGAATAGAAAAAGCCGCTGCCCACATAGCGGTACAGCGGCTCGATACACTTCCATTAGTCTATCTTACTTTAGCGTCGTGCCAAACGAAAAAGCAAAGGTTTTATATTTATTTTAATGGTTCGTGCATTGTCTATGATGTGGTATTAAATTTTTTAGAAGCGATTCCTTTTAAGCTTCTACTTATATTATGTAGAAATTGAATAAAGGTTGCTTGCTGATAATTTTTTTTCAATTTTTTTAGCCTTTGCTTTTATTGTCGCAAAAATGGATTTTATAGAGAAAAAGACCGGCTATCAGCATTAATAGCCGATCTGATATCTATATAATTCAGCATTTACTTAAAGTCTAAAAATATTCCTACAGAATATGAAGGGGCAGCCGCAAAGATTTCTCCACCAATCGGATTGGCAAAGCCCGCTGAAAGACCTACTGTATTTGTGACATAATAATTTGCTTCCAATCCTACAGTCAAAAACTCTGTATTATTGGCAAAAATGCTTGTGCTTGTGGAAGATGATGCAATTTCACCATTTTTAAATGATTCTACTGCTGACAACTTGCCACTTAGCCAGAACTTGCTATTTGCAGTTCCTATTCCTAATTCCAAACCATAGCGGAATTCCTCAGAGAATCCTTGGGTTCTATTGTTTATCCCTGTATAAGCAGAGAAATAAGAATTCAGACTACCCAAATTAAATCCAGTTCCGAAGTCCAGTTGTACTATTTGATTAAACTCTCCATCTCCCGTTTGTAGATTTCCCTGTGTGCCGCCTCCTGCGGTACCAGTAGGTAGACCTAACATTACTGTGAGCGCTACTGGAAACTTAGAGTCTCCATTCAAAGTATACTTTAATCCAAGATCTATATCTCCGATACTATTTAGCGACTCTCCTGGAAAAATTGTCTCTCCGGTGGTTCTAGAGAGAACATTGTTCATAAAGTTTCTGCTGAACAATGCACCGCTTAGTACTCCTGTAAGATTATCAGTGATACCATATTCCACATAGAGTGAAGTATTGTATATACCTGTGGTTACATTAGGGTCTAGTAATCCTATATCATTGAAATGCTGGTCAAAAACTGTCCACCATTCTGAAAGTTTGATGTATGACTTTCCTTTTCCTTTTGGCCATGGGCCACCTGCAAAAACAGTACTCTGTATAATTAATGAAGCGAATAATAGAAGTGATATCTTTTTCATGGTGTATCTGTGTTTTGTTCTAAGTTAGATCTGCTTCGCCCACCTTTATGTTGAACGGTTTGCAGAAGAATACCAGAAAATTAAAATCGCCTATTTCTACACCTGGAACCAGATATTCATGCGCACCTCTAAATATTGTTATTTCATCTATCTCTAAGGCGCTCTGTATAGAATTTCTGTTGTTAGACAGATACAAGTAGAAACCTGGCAATCTATCTGAGGCTAGATAGTCATCATTCACTTCTATCAGTAGACCCTCATCGGTGTCAGTCATTGTAAAAGTGCCTTCCAAGACATAGAATGTAGTCGTATTTATAGTGCCTTCGAAAGAAGGAGTGGTTTCTATAACCGTCTCCATGCCTACATGTATGGTGACCTCATCTACGAGATTAGAATCTAGACCTACAGTAGAGAGACTTATCGTTGTACTACCCGCAGAATGCGCAGTTGCTAGTCCAGTAGAACTGATGCTTACAATTTCAGGATTGGAACTCGTCCATTCCACTTCTACAGATTCTTCTCTCCCTACATTATTGAGATATCTACTCTCAAATTGGAAATCTGTATCGATCTGGATGCTATCTATTCTAGATGTGATAGCTAATTCAGGATCTACCGCATCGTCTAGAAAATCATCCTCTATACAACTAAAGAAACAAGTTGTGGAGACTATTAAAAATGTGAAATAAATTAAATGCTTCATTATTTTTAGATTTAGACACTTAGGTCACAGTTAATTGCTGATTAACTACCCAGTGTCGAATTATATAAGTATCATTTTGTTTTTAGTATGCTAAGAATTAAGCTCTGGTTGCCTATAGGGTTGGTGCTTTAGGAAAATCTACTTCAAATCCAACAATGTTATGTATGTAATTGCTGATTGTTTTTTCTCCGATAATCATGGCTACATCTATCAGGTCAGCCTCAGAATAGCCTGCATTTAGGAAGCTTTCCTTTTCAGAATCAGAAATTTTTCCTTTGTGAGATATAGTGTTTAGTGTAAACCTCGCAAGTGCATTCAGTTTGGTGTCAAAAGGTGCATTTCCTTGTCTTATATTCAATATTTCTTCTTCAGAGAAGCCATTAAGCCCAGCTATAACAGTATGAGCAGACTGGCAGTAATAACAGCCATTGTATTCACTTACAACTAGATTTACAATTTCTTTTTCTCTCTTAGATAGTGTAGACTTTCTGTTCTGGAACTGTAAGTAGTCACCTAGAGCATTCTCGTTTTTAGCATAGTAGGCATACAGGTTCGGTACAAATCCAAGCCCTTGCTCCAATTGATTAAATATCTCTTGATTTTCTTTAGATACTTGGTCTTTCGTAGGTACGTTATACTTATTCATCTTTGTTTTTTTTATGTTTTAAAGTTTTTAATATTAACAATGCAAATATGGAGTGGAAGTCCTTTTGAATAGTAAGCATTTTTTCCCATTCAGTAGTCTAGAATTCCTTAGCATATTGACAATTATTCCTGTTGACTTAACAGAATTTCCTTAGTGGGTAAAAGGGATGAATAAAAAGGGTAGTTGTAGAAAATACTTAGATAAGCACTGTTCTGTATTCACTAGGCGCTTGTCCTTGATTTTTCTTAAAGAATCTACTGAAAGATTGTATATCTTGAAATCCGATGGCGTAACCGATCTCAGAAATTGGTGTATCAGTATATCGCAACAATCTCCGAGATTCTAGCATAAGACGATCCTGTATAAGCTTAAGAGGTGTCTTGTCATGTATCTTACCGAAAAGATTAGATAGTGTTTTCGGTGATTTGTTGAGCATTTTGGCGTATTCTGCCACCGAATGCTTCTCCTTAAAATGCTGCTCCACAAGAAAATTAAACTCCCTGATAAGATCAGAATCTGAAGATGGTATCTTATCTAGCTTAGTTTGCGTCTTGTAGATTCTAGTACACATTATCAGCAGTCTTTTTAGCAACATCTGCAGCATCTCTTGCTGAAAACCATCCTTGGACTGCATTTCTAGTTCTACCATTTGTGTGATGCTACATATGGTTTTGATATCCTCGCCTTCAGGAATAAGTACAGGTATGCTTTTAGATCCAAAGAATAATATGCCTTTACAGCCTACTTCACTATCATGATTTATCAGACAGTAAAAAGGAGAGTTGAATCTAAGAACTTTGGTTTTACCGACTTTTTGTACGTCTAGTTTGTGAAAAGAGGTAAGGCAGACGATCTGATTTTTGTTAAAAGTGTATGGCTGACTGTCTATTTTGATTTGATTGTCATCCTCCATAAACCAGATGACCGAGAGTTGCCCCTCTATAGGCTCCGTAATGGGCTCATCATAACTCGCGTTAATGTCGACTATCTCGAAAAATTCATCTGTATGACCATGATACTTCAAAACAAAAACCTTTTAATTGTAGATTAAAAATCACTGACTATAACTGAAAAAAGCTCTAGGATGTTCTCTTAGCTTTAAATTTTAAGATAAAACGAAGGTACTAGTCGTGAACTGTTAATATCTGGCTTCTGGTCAAAACCCAGTTCTCCGGGGATAATAATGCAATGAGTTTGCCAAACTTAGAAGTCTGAATCCTCTACAATAAGTACAAATTCTACTTCATTAGGATCTATGGCTTCTGATTCCCAATTTTCCAGATTTTGTGGACTTCTCTGCATGATTTCAGAGACACTATTTATGATTATAAGGCTGTCTATATCTATTTTTTGTTGCTGACTTATCTCCATATCGCCAGCAGAACCGGGATATCTATGGTCTATATATAAGGTAATTGTTGTGCCTGGACTTATCGAATTATTAATCGTGATGCTGTCTGGAGTAACCCCATTTAGTTGAATATTGCTACTGCTCTGGTTCTCCACCTTCCAGTAGACAGAGGTTATTTTTTTACAGCTCGTAAGACTGCCGAATAGAATTATGGCTGTAATTATGCTAAATGTAGACTTCATTGGTTTTTGGTTTATTGGAAATCAATATCTGTTACATATAGCCACAACGCATCATTTTCCGGACCTTCCAGTCTTTCCCATCCTTCTATATTCCATAAGTCCCTATTTATAACAGCTCCTTCCGAATTGGTTATTTCCAGAGTTTCGAATACCAGTGCGACCAGATCTATAGTATATGTACTATCTATAAGCATCATTTCCATTGGTTCCAGAAAAGTTGTCTCGTTATGCAATAACAATTCATTCCTCGGGCTGATAGAATTTGTATATACTTCAGACCCTTCACTGAGTTTTGAGACTATAGTTATCAGCCCAGAGCTACTATTCCTGATATTCCAGTCTATCGACTGGACAGCTTTTTTCTGACAACTTTGCATTGCCAGAAGTAAAAAAGAAATAAAGAGAAGTGAGAATATCTTCAGGGCTGTTTGAATAGATTGATGCATGGAAATTGTTTTTTGGTCTATTTTACATCTAAAATAAAGAAGATTTTATTCATAGTAAAGCCCTTTAATTCATACTGCCAAATCCAAAAGACCCTCCTTGCAACTGATTGGTATTCAATACATTGTGACTAGTTGTTTGTAAATTTGTTAAGATAAAATTCTTTCCTCCCACATGTACTTTCTATTCTTTGTCTTCCAATCGCTTCATTTTCTTTAATATTAATGAACAATAAGACTCTGATTATGAAATACATCTTTTTTATTATTGCCTGCTTTCAGTTTACAATAGTAGCTGCACAGACCGAACTGGAAATGCAACTCTTCGAGCTACCTGATGTCATCTTTAAGGAAATTGCAACACCAGAGGGCTACGAAGCTGCATATCAGCTTAAGATCAAGCAGCCTATAGATCATAAGAATCCTGAGCTAGGACATTTCTACCAGAGGGTCTTTCTGAGCCATAAATCCTATGATGCACCTATGGCTATTATTACCAATGGATATGGTCGTCCATCTAACAGGATTACAGAAGTAGCCAAACTTGCAGGCGCTAACCAGTTGAATGTAGAGCACCGCTATTTTTTGGAATCCTCTCCAGATACACTGGATTATGATTACCTCAATTTTGAGCAAGTGACTGCAGATTTGCACAACATCACGACCATATTCAAAGAAATCTATGCAGGGAAGTGGATCAGTAGTGGAATCAGTAAGGGAGGTACGACGACCATCTTTTATAGGTACTTCTATCCAGATGACGTGGATGTTTCTATTCCATATGTAGCCCCTGTCAATCATAGCGACGAAGACCAAAGAATCTATGAATTCCTAGACAATGTGGGCACTCCAGCTTGTCGTAAAGACCTATATGAATACCAAGTTCGTATGCTAAAAGATGCAGAGCTGATGAAGTCTTATCTCAAATGGTTTGCCAAAGGCCAAGGTCTGGAGTTCTCCTATCTTAATCTAGACGAAGCCTATGAATATGCCATCCTAGAGTATCCATTTTCGTTCTGGCAGTGGGGCACAGCCTGTGATAAGATTCCACTAGATACTGCCCCTGTAGATACCCTGATTCAGCATTTTGTAGATGTGGTCGGTCTAGAATTCTACTCTGATGCCAGTATGGCCAATTATGGTTCGCATTACTTCCAGTCGGCAGAAGAAATGGGCTATTATGGCTTTGAGGTGGATGATTTCCCTGGCTTACTTAAGCATATAGGACAGAATGGCAATCCCACAGCAATCTTTACCCCGGACAAATTAGCGGTGGATTTTGATGGTGACTTAACCAATAAGGTCTACAAATGGACCCAGACGACGGATTTGCCCTTCATTTATATCAATGGAGCTAATGATACCTGGTCCGCTACAGCGGTTCCGGAGGTCAAAAATTCACAGTCTCTTTGGTTCTTTATGAAAGATAAGTCGCATGGTGATGCACGGATCAAAAACTTGACCTTACAGAACAAAAATAAGCTGATTCGGAAGCTAGAGTTGTGGCTCGATAAGGAGCTGGACAGCAAAGTCCTGGATGAGTAATTCTGAAAGCGGTAGAGATCGAGAATTCAGACCCAGCTTAGTTGCTGAAAATCCCCATTTTCATTGATCTTAACAGTTAAAAGGCACTTAAATACATAAGGACTTGTTATTTAGTCTTTTATGGTCATTTTATGGCTAAAGTCGTTGCATAAAGACAATAGAATTAATAATTTGCTCTATTAACATTACTCTGTGAATCTTTTTAGTGTTTTTCAGGTTTAATATCTGTTCTAAACTCAAGAAAATAAGTTAAGAGTAGTGGCTATTTTGCCTAATGTGTCCTGGATAATCCTATTATATGAGTAATTACGATCTACTTATACAGAAGCTTGATCGATTCATCAGAAAATATTACCTCAATCAATTAATCAGAGGTCTATTATATACTGCCGCCGTTATCGTGGCTGCTTTCATCCTGGTAAACCTTCTAGAGCACTTCGGGTATTTTGACTCAGGTGTAAGAAAGCTCCTTTTTTATGGTTTTATCGGCATCTCTATAGCTTCCATAGGTTATTGGATTGTGATGCCTCTTATGAAATATTTCAGACTGGGTAAAACCATTAATCATGAACAAGCTGCTAGCATTGTTGGGTCCCACTTCACAGATGTAGAGGATAAATTGCTGAATATCCTTCAGCTGAAGAAACAAGCTACCGGAAATGCAAGCATGGATTTGATAAATGCTAGTATCAACCAGAAGACAGAAGCCATAAAGCCAGTCCCATTCAAATCTGCCATAGATCTGAGCAATAATAAAAAATATCTGAAGTATGCTGGACCACCAGCACTATTGCTATTGATACTTCTCTTAGGTGCTCCTAGTCTCATTACCGAGCCGACACATAGATTGATAAATAACAATACTGATTTTGAAAGAGCTGCGCCTTTTCATTTTTCTGGTGTCGAAAATGTCTTAGACATTGTGCAGTACGAAGATATCACGGTCACCACCACAGTAGATGGCGAAGCCTTGCCTAATGAAGTTTTTGTAGATGTAGACAATTTTCAATATCGAATGAAGAAGGTAGACAACAACACCTTCAGCTATACTTTCAAGAATGTACATAAGAATACACCATTCCATTTTTTCTCAGGTCCTGTAAAATCTACAGACCATGAGCTGAATGTTTTGCTCAAGCCTGATCTGACTGAGTTTGAGCTGAGCCTGGATTATCCAAATTATATAGGAAGAAGAGATGAGACGCTAAGCAATATAGGTGATGTTGTAATTCCACAAGGCACAAAGATTTCTTGGAATTTCACTGCAGAGAACACAGATGCAGTAGCGATGCAGTTCAGAAACTTGGGTATAACAGAAGCGGCTGAAAGAAAATCCGACAATAGATTCCGAGTGGTCAAGCGTATTCTTAAAGATGATATCTACAAAGTATATATCTCCAATGAAGTAATACCATCTCCAGACTCTGTAAGCTATACGCTTAGTGTGACACCAGACCAGCACCCAGAGATATCTGTGGAGTCCTTTGTGGACAGTCTGGAAAAATCCATTACCTACTTTATAGGTAATGCCTATGATGACTATGGTCTGACCAGTCTTACCTTTAATTATACCGTAACCTCTGCTACTGGCTCACAAAAGACAGAGTCGGTTCTGCTTAAGAACCCACAGTCAAGAGAAACACAGTATGATCATACTTTTGATATCACGGAACTTGGACTAAAGCCTGGTGAGAAAGTTAGTTACTACTTCGAAGTAAAGGATAATGATGGTGTCAATGGTGCAAAGTCTGCTAAGACATCTATCATGGAATATGAAAAGC
>CAYNJK010000107.1:0-9789 GCA_964397575.1 uncultured Saprospiraceae bacterium | reverse complement strand
GTAAGGTTAGAATCAAAAATAAAAAAGATGGAAAAACAAATGCATAATGAGTAAACACAAAGCAAACTTTTATGAAAGTGTAGAGAGAAACTTTGATAAAGCTGCTGCCCTAACATCTCATCCTAAAGGACTACTAGAGCAAATTAAAGTTTGCAACGCTGTCTATCAAATGAATTTCCCTGTCAAAATGGGAAACGGCTACGAAGTAATAGAAGCTTACAGGGTGCAGCACAGTCACCACAGATTACCGACTAAGGGCGGTATCAGATTCAGTCATCTTGTAGATCAGGAGGAGGTCATGGCATTAGCAACACTTATGACTTATAAATGTGCCATTGTAGACGTGCCTTTCGGAGGAGCCAAAGGTGGTGTCAAAGTCAGTACAAGAAAGTATGATGCTGAACAGCTGGAGAAAATCACAAGGAGATATACTGTAGAATTAGTAAGAAAGAATTTCATAGGTCCAGGAATAGATGTGCCGGCACCAGATTATGGAACAGGCTCTAGAGAGATGGCTTGGATTCTGGATACCTATCAACAACTTAATAATGGAGAGCTAGATAGTGCAGCTTGTGTCACAGGAAAACCTGTTGCGCAGAATGGTATCAGAGGGAGAACTGAGGCTACAGGTAGAGGTGTTTTCTATGGCCTAAAGGAAATGCTAAGTAACGAAGCTGATTGTAAGAAGTGGGGCATGGATCCTGGAATAGAAGGTAAGACCATGGTCATTCAAGGGTTAGGTAATGTAGGGTCGTTTACTGGATCTATTTCTACAAAAGAAGGCGGCGCAAAAGTCATTGCTGTTTCAGAAATAGAAGGTACCATAGTCAACCCTAAAGGCATCGATATAGATAAATTGTTAAAGTATAGAAAGACTAAGAAGTCCATCATTGGCTTCCCTGGTACGAAGAAGCTGAAAGATAGAGATGAC
Organism: uncultured Saprospiraceae bacterium; assembly: GCA_964397575.1. GTDB lineage: Bacteria > Bacteroidota > Bacteroidia > Chitinophagales > Saprospiraceae > RFSX01. The sequence goes on along the minus strand of CAYNJK010000107.1, from coordinate 8,858 downwards.
TGGGTAGGTATCGAATGTGATATATTGGTGCCAGCTGCTTTGGAAAATCAGATTACCAAAGCCAATGCTAAAAAAGTGAAAGCCAAAATAATAGCAGAAGCGGCCAATGGTCCCGTAACTGCTAATGCCGAAGCGATTTTACTGAAAAAGGGATGCATAATAGTTCCTGATATGTATTTGAATGCTGGTGGTGTAACTGTTTCATATTTCGAATGGTTAAAGAATCTTTCACATGTTAGGTATGGCCGTATAGAGAAGAGATTTGATCAGAATGCCTATACAAACATTGTAAACCTTGTAGAAAATCTAACAGGGAAAACAGTAAGCGCGAAAAGAAAGAGCTTCATAACCAGAGGTGCTGATGAGGTCGATCTAGTAAGATCTGGACTGGAAGAGACGATGATTACAGCTTATCACCAGATAAGGGATGTCTATAACAGAAAGAAAAAGGTTACAGATCTTAGAACTGCAGCATTCATAACAGCAATAGATAAGGTAGCGAGCGATTATAACGCTATGGGAATTTTCCCGTAATGGATATTGGGTAATATTTTTTGTATTGAAATCGTTCTGTATAAAGTAAAGAGTTTTTTCATAGTTGGTTCTAGCCTTGGTTCTGCCAAGGCTTTTTTATTTTAGAATAAAAAAAGGAATTAGTGGTCTTTAACAGATTTAATCTTAATTTATTTAGATATATTTAAAATTATATTCTAAATTTGTGAACTTCATTAGTTTCAATTAGAATACATATGGTAGAGAAGTTAGATAAGATTGATTTGAAAATCTTGAGGATTTTGCAAGAGAACAGCAAAATCACCAATCTTGAGTTATCTAAGAGGATAGGATTATCGCCTGCGCCTACACTTGAACGAGTGAAGAAACTTGAGACAACTAATATTATAGAGAGCTATCATGCTAAAGTAAGTGCAGAGAAAATAGGTCTAAATGTAGGAACCTTCGTTTTAGTAACTTTGGCTTGGAATAAGGAAAATGCCTTAGAGAATTTTATAGAAAAGATAAATAACATAGGAGAAGTAACAGAAGGCTATATTATAACTGGTGATGGTGATTTCTTACTAAAAATAGTTACCAAAGATATACCTAGCTACGAGCAATTATTATTTAAAAAGCTATCTCAAATAGAGGAAGTAGAAAGACTAAAAACATTCATGACGTTATCTAAAGTAAAGAAGAGTAAAATTCTTCCTTACGATTATGAATAAGAAGATGAATTTACCTCCAAAAAGTGGCTGTTTCTTCAAGGAGAAGCAGCCATTTTCATTTCTACTCATATGAAAGAAAAATCTTTACTCTGGGAGCTCAGTATAAATGACGGTCTACGGTCTTACGTTTTCGGTACCATTCACATAAATAATGATTTAGCATTCAAACATGCTAAAAAAGCAATAAATGCTATACAGCAATGTGATCAGTTTTTTGCGGAGATAAACCTAGATGAGGCACAAAATCAGCTATCTCCTGCCGTATATTTCTTGCCAGACGATAAAGTCTTAAAGGACTACCTTTCCCCGAAGAAACTAAAGAAAATTCGCAAAAGCCTTCTAAAGAGTTTCGATTTGGATATACGACCGTATGAGAAGCTATTGCCTATTATGTTGACAAATAAAATCAGTGAATCTGTTCTAAATTCAAAGGGAGGCAGAACCTTGGACCAAGCATTGTGGGATGAAGCTAGGCGATTAAGACTTGAAACAGATGGTCTAGAGACTTTAGAGGAGCAACTGGACATTCTGGGAAGCCTCGATATTAAAGATCAATTGCAATCACTAGTAGCTATAGCCAAAAACACTAGTAAAATCCGTAAGACTACAGAAAAGCTAGCAATATGCTACCAAGAACAGGATATCTACAAACTGCATAGACTGTCTAGAAAAAGTTTAGGTAAAATGAGACAGAGTCTACTATACAATAGGAATGAAATAATGACCAATAGAATAATAGCTAAGCTAGATAGAAAGTCTTTCTTTGCGATAGGAACTGGGCATCTTGCTGGTAATAAAGGGGTCTTAGCCTTATTAAAAAGACAAGGAATTTCAATAAATGCTGTAAAAGGATAACTATGAAATCAGAAATAAAAATTGAGATAGAGCTAGATGAAAATAAGCAACCTGAGAAAATTATCTGGTTTGCTGATGCACAGAATAACCAAAAACAAGAAAGAGAAAGTAAAGCAATGCTCCTTTCATTCTTCGATACAGAATCCTTAGAAACATTCAAAATAGACCTTTGGACAACCAAAATGCAGGTCGCTGAAATGGATAGGCTAATGTTTCACACCTTACGAGCACTTACAGAAACGTATTACAAGGCCACAAAAAATGAAGAATTGGCTAACCAAATGAAAGGCTTTGTAGATCATTTCGGTAAAAGCACCAAAATAATTCCTGTAGACTAAGCAACTTATCTAGAGCCTTACTATACCAATCATCTACCCAAAAAGTAAATTTTTCATATTAAATAAATAATTAATATATAAATTCTATATTTGAGTTACTAAGCTACGTATAGAATGCAAACACAACTGACTGAGCGATTTATTTCATGTATGAATCTAATCAAGGAGAATAACGATATTCCCTCTACCAGACAGTTTTCAAAACTTATAGATACCCACCCACAATGTATCAGCGATGTGATTACAGGCAAAAGAGAAGCGAATGCTGTTCTCATTTCCAAACTGGTAGAAATCTTTGAAGTCAACGCCAATTACATTTTCACTGGAAAAGGAGAACCATTTATGGATGATACAGCAGAAGTTGTGGTCTCTGAGAATACTCCAGATCCTATAATTACTGTAGTAACTGATGATAATGGATCTGAGAGGATAGTCTTTGTGCCTTACGCCGCACAAGCAGGTTATCCCAATCAATTTCATGACCCAGTCTATATGCAAAAATTACCTTCCTTTAATCTTCCAGATATAAGATTTCAGACAGGAACACATAGGTGCTTTGAGGTGAGTGGTGATAGTATGGAACCTACCATTTTTGCTGGTGAGCAAGTAGTATGTAGCTTTGTCGAGAAGGACAACTGGCAGTACAGTGTTAAGAGTAATTACGTCTATGTAATAGTCACACAGTCTGGTATAATAATCAAGAGAATCGTCAATAACATATCCTCAGATAGACAACTAGAGATTAGATCTGATAACAGTTTCTATGATGCCTTTAATATTCCAATTGCAGATGTAAAAGAAATCTGGTTAGTAACACATAAGATTTCTCCTTTCATGCCATCACCGAGTAATATTAGGAATGCCTTACACATGGAAGTAGATAATCTGAGAATGACCATATCAGATCAAGGAAAGATGATACAAAGTCTTAATTCCACTATTGAAAAGATGCTTAAGCAAAACCGACAACTTACTGTCAGATACTAAAAACGATAGGCATGAAGAGAATTACTGGAAAAATAGTTTACATAGACTTAGAAGGTGGTTTCTGGGGGATACAAACTGATACTGAAAACTATTTTCCTCTCCACATGCACGAGCAACTTAAGGAAGACGAACGCCTTATTTCTTGTTCTATTCAAGAAGTCGATGTTATGACTGCTCAAAATTGGGGGATAGCTTGTAGAATACTCACTTTTACCACCCGCTAAGTTTAACACAAAGATGGTAGAGAATTACATACAAATCATAGAAGGGACTTCTGGTTATATGCCTATCTCAATAAATAAAGGAGAGCTCATTTACTTTACTGATGTCGCGAAAGCACATAGTTATTTCGAAGCATTATTAGGAGAGGGAGATGACAATAATCTGGTCATTAAAGTAGATAATAAAATCATCAAGCAACTCAACCAGAACGAAGCACTTTTTAATAAGCGAAAGATAGCTTATGTAAGTGATGAACTTGCCTTACTGACCTCGGAAAGCATACAAACTAATGTAGACCTATATTTAAAGAGCATAGATCATAAAGGTTCTCCAGTTGTTAAGACTCTTTTTTCAGAATTCAATATATCTACTTCAAAAATAATACAAAATCTTACCGACCTGGAAGTGTACGTTGTAAGATTAGCTATAGGTTTGGCCAAAGATCCTGAGTTGCTGATACTTAATAATCCTTATGCTCAGATAGCCCCGGAAAACTATCATAAACTGATGTCTTTTCTTTATGACATGTTACTGGAAAGAGACCTGACTTGCTTATGTTGTCTATCGGCAAAGTATCTTTCTGATAAGTACCCTGGAAGAATCATAGAATAAGCATAATCAAATAATTTCTAAGGCGTCAATAAAGTCAATGCTTTGTCTACTTCTTCTACTGGACGCTTGCAAACTTTATTCTGACAGACATAAATCATCGTTGCACCTTCTAGATATTTGTCCTTTAACAAGTCTAGGGTGCCTTCACCCTCACTGCCCAGCAAAATAGAATTCCCAAGATAGTTGCTGGCAAATTCTTTTCTGATGGCATCAGCATTTTCTCCTACTATTGCAATCTCATAAGGTGACTTTAGATTGTCTAAAAGTAACTGCATCCAGTTAGAATAAAAGATAAGGAAATCACTAGTAGTAACCTTATTCATCATATTGTTCAGCATTTGCTGGGACATGTCTAGGTACTCTCGATTATAGGTCAAGGTTCCCAAGGTAAAAAGACTTCTTGCCATAGCAGAATTTGAAGATGGAATCACATTATCGTTGTATTCAGCTTTTTTAGCGACAAGTGGTGGATCCAGCGAAGAGGTATAGTTGTACATTTTCGTTTCCTCATTATAGAAATATTGCTTCGCATAACTCGTCATCTTCTCACTATAGTCCAGCCACTTGTTGTCAAAGGTTGCTTGGTACAACTTTAGAAAAGCATTTATTGTCAAAGCATAATCATCTAGAAAAGCATTTATACTCGCCTGACCATTTTTGTAATTTCTATCCAGTCGGCCATCTTCTGACAGTTGTTTTGCAACTAGAAATTCTCCATTCTTTATTGCTCGGTCTAAGTAAGCCTTATTACCCAGTGCAAAGTAGGCATCGACAAGACCAGAAAGCATCAATGCATTCCAACTTGTAAGGACTTTGTCATCTGTACCAGGTCGTACACGATCTCCACGCTTTTTTAGTAGCGCTGATTTGTATTCAGAAATTTTTTCTTGTGCTTCAGAAAGTGCCACACCTTCTTTCTTTGCAAGTTTCTCTAGATCATTGACAACATTGAGCACGTTGGTGTGCTCCCAATTGCCTCTCTTAGAAACATCATACAGTTTTTTGAATATTGTAGCATGTGCATCTGTTCCTATTACAGCATCTATTTCTTCTTCAGACCACACATAAAATTTTCCTTCTTCGCCTTCACTATCCGCATCTAATGAAGAATAAAAACCGCTTTCCGAAGACATAAGTTCTCTTTCTACAAAAGCTATAGTTTCTTCTACGACGGACTTGTATAATGGATTCTTTGTAAGCTGATACGCTTGCGCATAGATACTAACCATTTGGCCATTATCGTATAGCATTTTTTCGAAATGAGGCACTAGCCACTTAGCATCGGTGCTATATCTGGCAAAGCCGCCGCCCAACTGATCATAGATGCCTCCTTTTGCCATCTTATCCAGACTGAGAAGCGTAGTTTCTAACGCAGCTTTGTCACCAGTGTGCCAGTGAAATTTCATGAGGAATTCATATGCATTTGGGAAAGGAAATTTTGGAGCGCCTTGTTTGCCTCCATCTTTCTTATCATATCTGGCTAAGCAGTTAGCTACAAGATCAGACATACTATCTAATGAATAATCAAAAGGGTTCGAATTCACCTCTATTAGATTAGAACCTTGGATGCCCTCAGTAAGTTCGTTAGCTGACTTTATCAAGCGATCAGGGTCTTCTTCCTTTAGACTTACAAACCTTTGTAGGATATCCATCCACTGTTCTTTAGGATAATATGTTCCTGCATAAATAGGTTTTCCATTAGGCAGTGCAATAGCATTTAGTGGCCAACCACCACTGCCATTGATAAGATGCGCTGCTGTCATATAGACATCATCTACGTCTGGTCTTTCTTCCCTGTCTACCTTTATAGAGACAAAGTTCTCATTCATAAGTGCTGCTACTGTGGAGTCTTCGAAGGACTCGTGTTCCATTACATGACACCAATGACAAGCAGCATATCCTACAGATATAATCATCAGTTTGTCTTCTTTCTCTGCTTTCTTAAGTGCTTCTTCGTTCCAAGGATACCAGTCTACTGGATTATAAGCATGTTGCAGTAAATAGGGACTGGACTCATTGACCAAGGCATTAGCATTTTCCTTATTGTCCTTAGATACTGTAGAATTCTTATTGCATGCAGAGGCAAGAATAACGAGAGTTATATAAAACAACTGATAACTTTTCATATCGAAATATTGAGTGCGCAAATATATGATTTACAAAGCGTTATATTCTTGTGAAATATTTATGACTCAGGACGTTTTTAACTTTTGAGTCTCTGAAAATGGGTATATTAACGATAACTAAAACTTATGACATGACCTCCTCCCTAATATTTAATTGGAGACGCCTTAATGGGAATAAAATAGATGGTTCACTCAAAGAAGCAGTTCTTCAGACAATTTTAAGGGAAAAAGCCAATGGAAATAAGCTTAAAGTATGTATCGGCTCGGATTCATTAGACCGTGCTGGCGTTGTAGAATTTGCAACAGTTATCGTTTTTCTGAGAGAAAAGAAGGGCGGCTTCATGTTCATCAGTAATGACCGATTGCAGCAGCGTATGAGTATAAAAGAACGCATGCTTTCTGAAGTCGCAAGGTCCGTAGAAATCGCCTACTCTCTATGTGATATTCTCGACAAGCATGGTGTAGAACTGGAAGTCCATGCCGATATCAACACAGACCCTACCTTCAAGTCAAATGTAGCTTTGAGCGAGGCTATGGGATATATATTATCTATGGGATTTGTCTTCAAAGCGAAACCAGATGCTTTCGCCAGTTCTTCTTGTGCCGATAAATGTATCTAATTGGTAGATTTATCCTTACAATTTCTCTAAATCGATTACAAAGTAGAATTATAATCATTTACTTAGCATAAAAAACTAACCTATGCGCATTAACTATGCATTACTTGTCTTATTCCTATGGTCGCTTACATCCTATGGCCAGATGAATAAGATAGAATACACAGAATTTGATTTAGACAATGGTCTTCATGTGATCTTACACCAAGATGCATCTACTCCTATTGTCGCGGTATCTGTGATGTACCATGTTGGATCCAAGAACGAGAAGCCAGATAGAACTGGTTTCGCCCATTTCTTTGAGCATTTATTGTTTGAAGGTTCAGAGAACATCGAAAGGGGAGAATATGACAAATATGTAGAGAAAGCAGGAGGTACGCTTAATGCAAATACTACTTATGACAGAACTTTTTATTTCGAAATACTTCCTTCTAATCAATTAGAGCTAGGTCTATGGTTAGAGTCAGAAAGAATGCTCCATGCCAGAGTAGATATCACTGGCGTAGAAACACAAAGACAAGTTGTTAAAGAAGAAAGAAGACAAAGAATAGACAATCAGCCTTATGGTTCCATAGTGCAAGAAGCTATGAAAAGAGTCTTTAAAGAGCATCCATATCAGTGGCCTGTAATTGGATATATGGAGCATCTTAATGCTGCCAAAGAAGCTGATTACAAGCAATTCTATGAAGATTTTTATGTGCCGGACAATGCTGTTCTTAGTATTGCTGGCGATATAGATATCGATCAGGCCCGCACTTGGATAAACAAGTATTTTGGATCCATACCTAAAGGCACAAAAGAAATCTACAGACCATCTATCGTAGAACCAATGATGACTTCAGAGATTAGGGATACAATTTTTGACAATATACAGTTACCAGCTGTTATTCAGACGTACAGAATCCCAGCTCAGGGCACACCTGAGTTTTATGCAGTTTCTATGTTGTCTACCTTGCTTTCACAAGGAGAATCATCTAGGCTAAATAAAGCATTGGTAGATGAGCAGCAGAAAGCTCTATTTGTAGGTGCCTTTCCATTTGAACTAGAAGATCCTGGCGTCAGCATTGCTTTTGCTATTTGCAATGGTGGTGTAGATCCTGCTGATGTAGAAAGTTCTATAGATGCTGTCGTTGCAGAAGTTCAAGAGAATCTGATCTCAGATGAAGAATTTCAAAAACTAAAAAATCAAATCGAGAACAGTTTTGTTAGTTCTAACTCTAGAGTCTCAGGAATTGCCGAAAGTCTTGCAAATTATCATATGTACTTTGGTGATGCCAACCTTATCAATACTGAAATAGACAGATATCTAGCTGTGACAAAGGAAGATATCAGAGATGCTGCGAACAAGTACTTTACTAATGACAAAAGAGTTGTCCTTTATTACATGCCTAAACCTGTTGAACAGCCATAATCACGAACTTTACTATGAAGAATATAATATTATATCTATCCGTTGGCCTAGCACTGTTATTAATTCAGTGTACGCCTAAGGTTGCGACAGATTTAACGCAACCTACCGTTACTGAGGTAATGGAAGAAAAGAATATGGAGACTTGGAGATCTGCGGCTCCATCAGCTGGACCAGCTAGAAAAATAAAACTTGGTGAGTACAATGTATTTGACCTTGCAAATGGTCTGAAGGTAATAGTTGTAGAGAATCACAAATTGCCGAGAGTTTCCTATTCTATCTCTTTAAATAATGAGCCTGAATTGGAAGGCGATGCAAAAGGTTATGTTGGTTTTGCTGGACAAATGATGAGTCGAGGAACCACAACTAAATCCAAAACTGAAATAGACAAAGCTATAGATCAGATAGGAGCATCTATGTCAGCTTTCGACACCGGAATCTTTGGTAGTTCACTGACTAAGCACCAGGAC
>CAYNJK010000106.1:3302-9808 GCA_964397575.1 uncultured Saprospiraceae bacterium | reverse complement strand
TCAATATTAATCCGGTAGGCTCCACTAGAGAAACAACTCTCTAACGAACAATCTATTGTTCTCTTCAAATCAAATAAAATCTAGAATCTCTCTAAAGCATAGAAGAAATAAAATATCTATCAGTCCGTTCAATTATTGAATTCACTTAGCTCAACTCAAACTCATGAGATTTATTCTAAAGTCACCGGTACTATTTTCTTTCTTTTTGATTTCAAGTTGCTCAGATGATAGTATAACTTGTACCAGTCAAAATCAACCAACCGTAGTGATCAGTGATCTTGAAACCATCTACACGGATATTAATGGCTGGTCGTATACGGGAGCTGAGCTTGTGGAAAGACTAGAAAGTCGAGACTACAATTGTGAGTAAAACGGATAGACTCAGTTCAATTATCTTAATCACTTTGTAGAAATTTGTTATATCAGACTTATTCATCTTAGAGTAGCCCTTCCCCTTTGCGAGGTAATTTTTTGTAAGCTATAATTTATATATCTCACCACTATTCTTATAGGTCCACTATCTTGTGCAATCATCTCCTCGCAATTTTTCGCCAGAAAATCTTTACACATAACTTGTTTAAAATTCATCAATTTACCATCTTACAGACATATATATTTTTATAATATCTTTCATAACCAAAATTATAACACATGAGTAAGTTCCAAGAATGTCTTGACACCTACGACAAGGAATTCGCCAAATTGAAAATCAAATATGACAAAAAGCTTTTAGCTGCAGTTGCGAAAGGTTGTGGTCCTTCTCTTTACAGAGTGGATGCTTCAAAAGTTTCTTCAGGTGATCCTGCTGAGCTGGCTAGAGTAAGGAAAAATTACTTGATCAAAAAACTAGGATTAAAGGATACCCCAAAATTGGACGAAGGGATCAAAGCTGTTGTAAAGCAGTTTGGTAGTAGCAACCGAAATAAATACAGAGCCATGTTTTACTACCTGTTAGTAAAGCACTTCAGAAAGGCTAGTGTATATAAGTAATATAAAAAAGGTCTTGCTTCTTCAGCAAGACCTTTTTTATTTATCCTCTTACTGATTAAGCCTTATATTCCACTTTTTCATTTCTGAAAAACAAGAAAAATAAAACCATAACTCCAGCTGCAAATATGGCTGGCCAGGTCCAAATTGCTTCCCAGTTATGTTTATCAGCAGCGATTAGGTTCTGATCTGTAATCTTACCTGCTACCCAAAACCCAATCAACATGCCCAAACCATAAGTCGCAAGAGTTATAAGACCCTGAGCGGCACTTTTGACATGTTCGCCTGCCTTTGAATCAGTATAAATCTGGCCAGACACAAAAAAGAAATCATAGCATATGCCATGCAAGGCAATACCCAGGATCAGCATAAAGCCAGTTTCTCCTGCATCTCCGTAGGCAAACAACAGATAACGAAGTGTCCATGCCAGCATTCCTACTACCAAGGTCCACTTGATACCAAAGCGCTTAAAGAAAAATGGGAGCAATAGCATGAAGATCACTTCAGATGCTTGTCCTATAGTCATCTTCCCAGTCGCGTTTTCTATCCCTACTTCCACAAGAAAAGGATTGGCCTGAGAATAGTAGAAGGCTAACGGAATACAGATTAGAATAGAGGAAATAAAGAATACTAAAAAGTTCCTATCTTTTAAAAGTTTGATTGCATCCAGACCAAGAATGCCAGCTATACTTACATTATCCTTATTTGCTGTAGGTGGTGTCTTAGGGAGGAAGAAGCTCATAAGTCCGAGGACAGCTGAAGCTACAGCAACCATGAGAAAAGTATTCCTGAGTAAGCCATCAGCAATAGCTGCTTCTGAGTCCCATGCAAAAGCATAGGAAATTACTATTCCGGCAATTATCCATCCGACAGTACCCCATACCCTTATGAAAGCAAAGTCCTTAGTGGGATCAGACATCTGGTTAAACGAAACAGAATTGACAAGTGCCAGAGTAGGCATATAGAGAATCATATACGCCAAAACCAATAAATAAAATCCTCCAAAATCAGTAGTCTGATACATAAAGTACATGAGCACCGCACCTATCAGATGAAGAACCGCCAGTATCTTCTCAGCATTGAAATATCTATCTGCTATCAGTCCTATGATGAAAGGTGCAACAATAGCACCCCAGGATTGTGTAGAATATGCTTGTCCTATTTGTGCACCATTGGCACCTAAGTTCTTCCCCAAGAACGTGCCCATAGTTACAAACCAGCCACCCCAAATAAAAAATTCAAGAAACATCATTAGGGACAACTGAGCTCTTATACTCGTTTTCATAGTTAGTTTTTGTTCTTTGTAAATGTATCGAAAATATTACGCTGGGCAAAAAGAGTAGCTCAATGTGAGCTAAGCTAAAGGAATCATTCTCAGGTAGATATTTCATCTTTAGTTTTCCAATCTAGAGTACGCTTAACAGCTTTCTGCCATTGCACATAGAGTTCGTCTCTAACATCCTGAGACATTTCAGGACTGAAGAGACGTTCGACTTTTCTATTGGATACTATCTTATTTGCATCCCACATTCCAAGAGTGATTCCTGCTAAGAAAGCAGCACCTAGGGCTGTAGACTCAATATTTTCTGGTCTTTCCACTTTGGTTTGCAAGGTGTCCGATTGGAACTGCATTAGGTAGTTATTTCTACATGCACCACCATCTACCTTAAGTATATCCAACTCAATTTTACTATCCTTAGCCATAGCATCTAAAACATCCTTGGTCCGATAAGCTAGTGCATCTAAGGTGGCTTTTGCCAAATGGGCTTTACCAGTAGCCCTAGTGAGGCCAAAGATGGCTCCCCTACTGTCCATATTCCAATAAGGAGCACCTAAGCCAGCAAAGGCAGGTACAACCACAACCTCATGTTGGTCTTTGATGCTTGTAGCGAGGCTTTCGCTCTCAGCGGAATCCTCTATTATTTCCAGGCCATCTCGTAACCATTGAATTGCAGCTCCAGCTACAAAAATACTCCCCTCTAAAGCATAGGCAACCCCACCATCTGCATTACAACACAGCGTCGTCAGTAAACCATTCTTAGATGGCATGAATTCGTCGCCGATATTCATCAGCATAAAACATCCTGTACCGTAGGTGTTTTTTGCCATCCCTGGTTGGAAACAAGCCTGACCAAAAAGTGCTGCTTGCTGATCCCCCGCCACACCGACAATTGGGATTGTATATCCTTTATATTGAAAATCTCCAAAGTGCGATGAGGAGGCTTGTACTTTTGGCAACACAGAAGCAGGAATATCCAGTTTCGAAAGAATCTTGCTGTCCCAACTTAGGCTCTTTATATTGTATAATAGAGTCCTAGAGGCATTAGTATAATCTGTAACATGTTGGACACCTTTAGTCAGCTTCCATATTAGCCAAGTATCTATGGTGCCAAAGGCTAGCTCTGAAGCATCAGCATCAGACTGATTAAGTATCCAGCGGAGCTTGGTTCCAGAAAAATAAGGGTCAATAGGGAGCCCAGTTTGAGCATAGACGTATTCTTCAAAGCCTTCACCTTTTAGCGCTTTACAATATTCGCTGGTTCGCTTGTCTTGCCAGACAATGGCGTTATAGATGGGTTCACCAGTATGTTTATTCCAGACAACAGTCGTTTCCCTTTGATTGGTAATGCCTATGCCTTTTATAGCTGATAAATCTTCCACATACTCTTGCACCAACTGATCTAAGACTCGCAACTGTACTTCCCATATTTCATTAGGATCATGTTCTACCCAGTCGCTATGGGGAAAATGTTGTGTAAACTCTTCCTGCTTTATAGCAAGGATGTTGCCTGCTACACTGACTAATACAGCTCTGCAACTACTAGTACCTTGATCCAGGGCAATTATGTATTCTGACATACTAGCAAGATATCAATTCTTCATAAAATGATTTTCCATTGTTAGGATTATTCATATTATAAATATCTATATTTCACTTTTTAAGCCATAGAAACTTTGAATCATACACAAATATTGAAGGACCTTAAAGCAAAGAAATATGCGCCGGTCTATTTCCTACAATCTGACGAACCCTACTTCGTAGACCAAGTCTCAGATTATATAGAAAAGCATGTGCTCGACGAAGGTTCCAAAGCATTTAATCAGGTAGTATTATACGGTAAAGAAACCGATTTCAAGCAAGTTATGGACCAAGCCAGGCAGTTCCCCATGATGGCTTCGCACAGAGTTGTAATTGTCAAAGAAGCTCAGGAGATGTCTACCTTAGAAAAACTTACTGACTATATCGCACAGCCCTCGGATCAGACTATACTGGTTCTTGCACATAAGCACAAAAAGGTAGATAAGAGAAAAAAGAAATTGTGGAAAGCGATATCTGATAATGCTGTTGTACTAGAAACAAAGAAGATATACGACAACCAGATTCCTACCTACATCGAAAAAATAGCTAAGGAAAAAGGCTTGCAAATGTCACCTCAGGTCGCCCAAATTCTTGCAGAAAACCTAGGAGCTAGTCTTTCCAAAATCAATAATGAGCTAGACAAACTCTCACTAAATCTGGAAAAGAATGCTGAAGTTACAATGGAATTAGTAGAAAAATATGTGGGCATCAGCAAGGACTACAACATCTTTGAATTACAAAAGGCGCTGGGTCAGAGGGATAAAAATAAGGCGTATAAAATCATCCAATACTTTGCAAAAAACACAAAAGCGCACCCTATTCAGATGCATGTAGGTTCTCTACATGGGTATTTCTGCAAGTTATTGGTAGCTAAGAAATATGAAAGGGCGGACAACCGTACCTTCGCATCCAAAGTTAAAGTGAGCCCTTTTTTTGCTCAAGAATATAAGTCTGCGGCTAAAAATTATAGCTTGGAAAAGCTCAAAATGACACTTTCTCAGGTCCATCTGATGGACAAGCAAAGCAAAGGTGTAGACAGTAGAAATCAGACAACTTTAGGTATATATCAGCAGTTTCTTTTCCAATTATTCAATTAACTAGCCTAATAATTGGCAATTACTGACGAATATGCCTCATATTTGTAATTATTGTACGAATCTTGCGTTACTACACATAGCGTAATCCATTTTCACTTCTATTCTATCTAGTAATTAGTATTACTGCTAATTTCGAATAAGAACATATTATAATATTAATCAATATCTTTAATTGATGGACTTTACTATAATCAATAAGATAGGCAAGACAATTATAGTCATTGCAATTGCATCATTGAGTATTACACAAACTGTAACTGCGCAAGCCGATACGAGATTTGTAAACGAATTTCTAAATATAGGCGTCGGTGCTAGGGCACATGGTATGGCAGGTAGTGTTACGGCGACCGTGGATGACATAACAGCGGCTTACTGGAATCCAGCAGGTCTTGCTAAAGTAGAATCCCCAGCGCAAATTTCAGCAATGCATGCTTCTTGGTTTGGAGGAATTGCGAACTATGATTACCTCGCAGCCGGCAAAAGATTCAACTCTGATAATAATAGCTTCGGAACTGCCACCCTAATAAGGATGGGTATAGACAACATTCCTAATACTCTAAACCTTATAGGTCCTGATGGAACGGTGAACTTTAGTAATGTAACGGAGTTTTCCGCTGCAGACTATGCATTTTTTCTTTCCTATGGGCAAGACTTGAAGAATACCGGAATATCCATAGGTGGCTCTGCCAAGGTAATCTATAGAGCTATTGGCTCGTTTGGTTCTGCCTTTGGTTTTGGTTTTGACTTAGGTGCTAACTACACTAAAGGGAATTTCCACTTGGGACTGATGCTGAGAGATATATCTACAACTTGGAATTTCTGGAGTTTCACGCTGACAGCTGATGAGCAACAAGCTTTCCAGCGAACAGGTAATGATATTCCCATTTCAAGTAATGAGGTAGCGTTACCTAAAATAGTCCTTGCTGCAGCCTATAAGATAGACAATGGATCAGCGATGACTTATCTTATAGAATCTGACATAAGAGTTTCTTCAGATGGTACTAAATCTGGGGTTTTCAGTGGTGAGAATCTTGGAATTGACCCTACTTTTGGACTGGAAGCGACTTACAACGATTTGGTTTCTATACGAGCAGGAATCGGAAATTTCCAAAATATTATCAATGAGACGACCGAGAGTAGTTTCGAATTCCAACCAAATGTTGGAGTTGGAATCAACTTTGGCAGAGTTTCTATAGATTATGCTCTCACTAATATAGCAAGTGTATCTGGGGCATTGGCCTCTCACATTTTCTCTGCAAAAATAGACTTACACGGAGATAGGTTATAAGAGCTTAAAGCTTTCAGTATTATAACTCAGGTGGCGTGAGGTTCTTGAAATGTCCGTTCATCTGTACTTTGGCTTGGAGTTCCTTCATTTGTTGCATAACGGGCATCACAATATGTAGATGATCGTGTACGAATTTTATTCTCTCGGACTCTTTATCTAGTTTCAGAAGTTCATACTCTTGCTCGAGACTCAACCCAATTTTATGGGCAATTTGGTAAAAGCTGAAGTCTTTATGCAACTGTGGTAATTCCTGGTCCAGTCCCATCAATTCATA
>CAYNJK010000106.1:0-3292 GCA_964397575.1 uncultured Saprospiraceae bacterium | reverse complement strand
CCTTAATGTTGGCATCATGTGGAATAATATCTATGTACTCTACCTCTCCTTCTGGGTACATCTTTCCTTCAGAAACAGACTTATAATCCTTTAGATAAAACTTGCGCACACCAATAGTCCTTATGTCCATCTTTCCATCCTGATAGACCTTTACAACCTTGTCCAGCTTCATTTCAGTGCCTATAGCAAGTGGTTTCCCATCCATTACAGGAGGGATTCCAAAGGTAGTATCATCTGTATAACTATCCTTTACGAGTTGCCTATATCTTGGTTCGAAGATGTGTAGATTAAGCTTCTCCCCTGGGAAAGCCACTAGACCTAGCGGAAAGAGCGGCAACTTAGCCATGCCATTATTGTTTATTTAATTCTGTATTATGAAAGGAATTCTAGCCATAGGTTCTCTGTAACTCATGACCTCTCTGAACTCTTCAAATTTCGCATACATTTTCTTTTCTTCAGCAGATAACTTCACAGGATTGAGTTTTGAAGCTATCGTAGCTTGGGCAGTACCAGTACTCATATCTTCTAGTATTTGCTCCCAGAATTCCTTGGTTATTTTTGGATATTCCACAATTTTATAATCCTCTATTTCAGCTGATTCCGCAGCTAATTCTATAGCCGTTTCTAGCCCACCGAGTACATCTACGAGACCTTTTTCTATAGCTCTTTGTCCAGTCCATACTCGGCCCTGAGCCACTTCGTGGACAGCTTCTTTTGGTATGCCTCTACCATCAGAGACAATTGTCAAAAATGTGTCATACATGTTATCAGTAAACTTTTGCAGTGCTTGATCCTCTTCTGGTGATTTCTTATAGAAGGGCGAAGCCACTACTGCATATGGACTAGTCTTTACAGTATCAAAAGTAATTCCTAGCTTTTTTTCCATCATTTCAGATAGGTTAGGCATCATAGCAAAAACACCTATGGATCCTGTCAAGGTCTTAGGATGTGAAACAATCTTGTCTGCACTCGCTGCGATATAATATCCTCCTGAGGCTGCATAATCTCCAAAAGAAGCTATCACTGGAATGCCCGCGGACTGAAGCACTTGCATTTCCCTAAGTATGACATCTGAGGTGAAGGCACTTCCTCCACCAGAATTTACTCTTAGGACTACTGCTTTCACCTTATCGTCCTTTCTAATTTTATCAAATATTTCATGGTAGGTCACTTCATTTATATTCCCTCGGTCATCATTTGCATATACAACTGATCCTTCAGCGTACACTACAGCTATCCTATTCTTAGAACTACCTCTTTTTAGAGAAGTTGCCTTAGCATACTCACTATAATCTACATAATCCAGTGCTCGACCCCCTTTGACTCCAAGTTTGTTGCGCAACATGTCTTCTAATTGGTACCATTGTTTTCTGCCATCAATAAGATTCTTATCAAGGGCTGAAACAGAATTATCAAAATTCAATTCATTTATGATCGCTTGAAGGTTAGCTTTAGGGATATTTCTAGAAGCTGAAACTTCGTCCAAATAAAGCTGGAAATTGTCTTCGAGATATTCTCTAGTCTGAAAACGATTCTGCTCGCTCATATCTGTTCTCCTGAATGGTTCGGTAGCACTTTTGAACTGGCCTGCATAGTAGATATCCATATCCACATCCAATTTTTCCAAGGTCCCCTTAAAAAAAGGAAGCATTGCTGCATAGCCATTTACGTCAATCATCCCATTAGGGTTCGCAAAAATGGAATCTGCTGAGGATGCTATCAGATAAGAGGTATTATCATAAAAGTCTCCATAAGCATACACAAACTTATCAGTCGAATCTCTAAAAGCTTTCAGCTCTTCCCTTATTGTAGATGCAGTTACAGTACCGAGAACATTTGTGGGACCCGCTTTGTAGACAATACCTTCTATCTTGGGGTCATTCTGAGCATGTCTGATTAATCTGACCAGTTCATGAAGACCAGTCGCAGGTGTACTTTCAAAACTTATGCCGCCACTTCTTGCAACATTATTGGACAATTCAGGTATAGGTGTATTGAATTCTAACAATAAAATCGACTCATTTGCTATCCCATTATTCTGCGAACCGATCAATCCAGCACCTGCAACTCCCGCTATAAGAGTAAAAATTGCTATCAAGCAAAACATGGCCAAGATTGTACCCAGACAAGAAGCGAATATGAATTTGAAAAACTGTGACATTAGCTTGTTTTTTTAAACTTTGGAATTATCCCTCAAAATTGTATCCAATCTACTCATTCTGCGTCTAATTAATGATTGTAATTAGACCAAAAAACGAAATAACAAGAGGAAATTGACCTTACCAAACATATTATGTGAATATACAATATTTAAACTTCTGAATATTTGTAGTTTGAAATGTAATCTAACTGTCAAAGGCCTAAGTATTTCTTGGAAAATCACATTGATTACTTACCCAAAAGTCGTTATTTTAACCTGATGTTTGCTAGACTATTCTCTTTGCTATTATTCATTCTATCCTGTTCTCTGACAACAGCTCAGATGACATTGCACCCTAGCAGCGTAGAGCCTCTTACCCCGGACAACATCATACAAAATGTCTTTCTTGGCAATGGTATAGAATTATTGGAATCCTCCCATAGTGGACTTCCTGGATCTATAGGACTATTTGACAATGCTTTGGAAGAAATCGGATTAGAAAAAGGTATTGTTCTCTCTACCGGTTTTGCTGCTAATGTTATTAAACCCAATTCTGAAGAAAACCCTATATCTAACAACACTACAAATAAAAGTGTACAAGACGCTGACTTAGAAGCGATAGCCGGTGTAGAAGTTGTAGATGTGGTAAAATATGAGATTACGTTCATCCCTTCTTCTGATTTACTAAGTTTCAGGTACGTCTTTGCCTCAGAGGAATATCCAGATTTTACCTGCGGCGATGCAAATGATGTTTTCGGTTTCTTTATTAGCGGAAAAAAGCCAGGTGGTGGAGAATATGTTTCAGAAAATATCGCGCGGGTCCCTGATCCAAATGAACCTGGAGAATTTCTAGATCTCCCCGTCTCTATAAATTCTGTTAATGCTGGTGAAGCTGGAGTTTGGACAAGTGGAACTTGCTCAGGACCCAATGAGTCTCTGGATTATGCTCAGTTTTATAATATTGTATCTGAAGGAGAAACTCCTGCGCTTAATGCCTACTTAGATGTCTTTATCGCGCAAGCTGCAGTAATACCATGCGAAACTTATACTATAAAGATAGCTTTGGGTGATGGCAATGACCAGAATGAAGACTCTGTTGTATTTCTTGAGGAAAGAAGTTTTTCTACTGGCACAATAAGCATAGACATAAAC
>CAYNJK010000105.1:0-9842 GCA_964397575.1 uncultured Saprospiraceae bacterium | reverse complement strand
GTTATCCAAGACTTTTTCTAACAAGCTCTTGTAAGAAGGCATATATGTTATAGGTTTTTTCTACCCAGTAGTCCCGAAGGAAAAGGCTAGAATACGGGTACAAATATCCGCTGGTCATGAAGAAAAACATATTCATAAGGCTATAGCGGCATTTACAAAAGTTGGCAAGGAACTAGGTGTAATTTAACCAACTGAAAACCCCCAATGAAAAATCACCAATTAACCATTTCAGAATTCCAGACACTAGTACTTATATATGCTGCGCATGCAGATTATAAGTACGACATTAGTGAGGAAGAATTTATAAAGAGACATTCGAGTCAGGAAGATTATTATAAAATGCTCGAACTCTTTAATTCTACCTCAGAATATAATATTCTCAAAATTGTACTCGAACACAAAAGGAAATACTATACCGACGAAAGAAAGAAACAAGCTTTGTACAAACTTATAACCGAGGTCTTTAAGGCTGATGGGGATTACTCCAGACCAGAGAGAGTATTTCTACGATTCTTAGACAAAATGATAACGAACTAATATGGAACTTAAACTTGCCGAAAAACTATTTGTCGTCACAGGTGCTACCAGTGGATTTGGTAGAGCTATTGCTGAGAGTCTCATTAAAGAGAATGCAACTGTTATTATAAATGCACGAGGAACTGAAAAACTGGAAGCATTCCAAGCACAGTATCCTAAAAATATAGAAGTCGTCGCGGGAGATATTACCAGTGATGCCGTCATAAGTCAACTCATACGGACCATAGATGACAGAGAATTATCAGGCATGCTGATTAATGCCGGCGGCCCTCCTGCCAAGTCCTTTATCAACACTGAAATCCAAGACTGGGATAACGCCTATCAGTCTATACTGCGATGGAAGGTCAAGCTTACTCAGGAAATCATTCCACTGCTAAAGAAAAACAACTATGGTCGTCTGGTCTATATAGAAAGTGCCTCCGTAAAACAGCCGATAGAAAACCTGGTACTCTCTAACTCCTTACGTCTAGCTGTCGTAGGATTTATCAAGACTCTTTCTCAAGAAGTGGCAGCAGATGGTATTACTCTAAACATCATCGCCCCAGGATATCATGCTACTCCTGCCATGGACAGATTGTTTCAGAAACGCAGTGACCTACAGGGCATCAGTATCGCCGAAGCAAGGAAAGCCTTTGAAGATGAAATATCTGTAGGACAAATGGGGAATCCTGAAGACTTAGCTTCATTAGTGACATGGTTGCTCTCACCTTATTCTAGGTATATTACTGGACAGACCATCTCAGTCGATGGAGGGCTACTGAAAAGCGTTTTTAGCTAGACACCTGCTCCTTTTCTACTAAGGCCTTAGCTGGCCTAACGACCAGTTGTACCGTATTTTTCAATGTCTCTTCAAAGAGCACAACTTTGTTCTTAGTCAGACTTTCTACTATTCCAGGTATTACATGACGTATGGTTATCAACTGCAAGCCTTTATAGATTTCTACAGCAAACTCCTTCCCCAGTGAATGAATGAATTTTTGCAATTGTGTATCCTCTATATGATTTATTCCAAGAGTAAAACTGATAGCTGAATTTCGAGTTACCGAAGAGCTGACATTGTACTTAGCCATCTTATCGTAAATGATACTCAGATGTTCCTCAGCGATAAATGAAAAATCCTTACTTACTATTTGCAAAAGAATGACACCATCCTGCACCACAACAATAGGAGGATAATTCAACATGCCAGGGTCAGATATTACTGTTCCTGTTTCCGTCGGTGACAAGAACGACCGCACATTTAGTTTGATTCTTTTATTCTGTATCGGCTGAATGGTTTTAGGGTGAATGACTTTAGCACCATAATAGGTCATCTCTATGGCTTCTCGGTAAGACAGCTTCTCTAGCAGTTCTACATTCTCAAAGCGTCTTGGATCAGCCGTTAGAATTCCTGGAACATCTTTCCAGATGGTCAAGTCCTCTACATCCAGCGCATAGGCAAAGATAGCTGCAGTATAATCAGATCCTTCCCTGCCTAAGGTTGTCGTCATATCCATGTCAGACTTCCCTATAAATCCTTGGGTGATTATGACCTGTGCATCTTGGAAATACTTCTTGGTTTTTTTAGAAATTTTATTTGAAGTCAGTGGGAAATCCACCTTAGCATTTTTGTGTCTTCCATCAGTTGCTAGTACATACCTGACATCCATCCATTTAGCAGACAGCGACCTGCTCTTAAGATACTCTACTATTATAGTGGTCGAAAATAATTCTCCCAATGAAATGACACCATCATAAATCTGATCTGGACTATCAGATGGTGCAATAGTAGATAGATTATCGACCACAAAAGCCTGCAATTTCTTCATAATCTGCTGCTCATCCAGACCCAACTCCGCAGCAATGGCAACATGCTTATCTAGTATGAGATCCAACGCTTTTATCCCAGCATCATTATCGATCAAGTACTTTTTATAGACTTGCTCCAGCTCATTGGTAGTTTTACCCATAGCAGAGATAACGACTACCAATTGGTTATCCGAAAAGCTTTGGATTATATCACTGACCAGCGAGATTCTTTCGGCATTTTTAACCGATGAGCCACCAAACTTAAAAACCTTCAATTCCATCAAAAACAGTTTTTTAGTGGCCGCTAAGTTACAGGTAGTATTATTCTTGGAAGTAAAATTTTAGAATACATTTTCTGCTGTCGTAATGTTACTTTCTACCACTTAGCGCTACGGAAGAATATCTTTAATTCCTATAATCATGTCAAATAATATTTTTTAAAACATTATGATTGATATAATATTATATTTTTGTTCACTTCTATATTTATCACAATAATGACTGAAAACCTTCAATTAGCACTGCAATTACTCCTCGTAGGAATGATAACGGTTTTCGTTATCCTGACCATTGTTGTCAGTCTGGGGCGATTTATCATCTTTATGGTAAATAAGTATGCACCTGACCCACCTGCTGTAATCCTTCCAAAAAGAGAAAAGATGTCCCAGTTTTCTAAAAAGAAACTGGCTGTGCTTGGAGGTGTAGTGGACCTAGTTACTGAGGGTCAAGGCGTTATAAAGTCGGTTAAAAAAATCTAATATAATGGCAAAAGAAATACAACTAGGATTAGTCTACAGAGATATGTGGCAATCTTCTGGCAAGTATATGCCTAAGATGGAAGAACTTTGCCAGGTTGCGGAGCCTATCGTCGCTATGGGCTGCTTTGACAGAGTAGAAACCAATGGTGGAGGTTTTGAGCAAATAAATCTCCTGAGAGGCGAAAACCCTAATCATAGTGTCAGAAAATGGACACAACCATTTAATGATGCAGGGATAAAAACCCATATGCTCGAAAGAGGCCTGAATGGAATAAGAATGAGCCCAGTCTCACGAGATGTGAGAAAACTGATGTTCAAACTCAAGAAAATTCAAGGAACTGATATATCTAGATCATTTGATGGGCTGAATAATCCTCAGAATCTGGAGCTTTCATTCCAATATGCCAAAGAAGGCGGCATGATCGCTCAAGGTGCTATGAGTATCACCTTTTCCCCTGTGCATACCGTAGAATATTACATAGACTTGGCCGATAAGTATATAGAAGCTGGTGCAGAGGAAATCTGTATAAAAGATATGGCAGGTATCGGTAGACCAGTATCCATAGGTAAAATGGTCAAAGGCATCAAGGATAGACATCCTGAGGTAATCGTCAGTTATCATGGGCATTCTACGACTGGCTTTTCCGTAGTATCGTCACTAGAGGCCGCTCGTGCAGGTGTAGATGTGATAGACGTAGGTATGGAGCCACTCTCATGGGGAACAGGACATGCAGATCTCCTAACAGTACATGAAATGCTCAGAGATGCTGGCTTTAAGCTGAAGCCTATCAACATGGATGCTTATATGGAAGTGAGAGCACTGACGCAGAAATTCATAGATGAGTCTCTAGGATACTATATCAATAAGAAGAACAGATTTATGAATTCCCTGCTTATCAAGCCTGGTTTACCAGGAGGTATGATGGGCAGTCTGATGGCGGATTTGGAAAAGAATTTGGCTTCGATAAATAAATGGCTGTCAAAAAACAACAAAGAGAAGATTACGCAAGATGAGTTACTGATCAAATTATTTGACGAAGTAGGACATACCTGGCCTAAGGTCGGATATCCTCCACTAGTAACACCTTTCAGCCAGTATGTAAAAAACCTTTCCTTGATGAATGTCATTCAGACAATCAAGGGTAAAGGCAGATTCTCTATGATAGATGAGAATACCTGGGGCATGATGCTGGGTAGATCAGGGAAATTACCGGGTCCACTAGCACCTGAGCTCAAAGAGATGGCGGAACAGCAAGGCAGAGAATTCTTTACGGACAACCCACAGGACTTGTATCCTGATGTGTTGGATGATTTCAGAGCCAAGATGAAAGAGAAAGGCTGGGAGACTGGACCTGATGACGAAGAGCTCTTCGAATATGCCATGCACCCAGCGCAGTATGAGGATTATATGTCTGGTAATGCTAAGAAGAAATTCCTAGCTGATCTAGAAGACAGAAAAACAAAAGCACAAGGCGGCAGCTCTACAGGAGCAGCAGCTGTACCTGTTCCAGTTTCTGGAGCAGCTAGTGCAGCTAGACCAAAATCTTTGGTAGTAGACGTGGATGGAGAAAAATTCAAAGTACAAATAGCATATCCTGATGCTACCGATAATGTATCGGAAAAATCAGCCGTGCCAGCTGCAGCTGCTACAACAACAACGGAGGCTGATGGCGATTATGTGACCTCACCTCTTGAAGGTAAATTTTATCTAACAAAAGCAGCAGGAGAAAAAGGTATCAAAGTAGGAGACACTGTAAAGGTAGGAGACACCGTCGCGTACGTAGAATCGATGAAAGTAATAAATGCCATCACCTCACCGTACGCTGGCACAGTCGCAGAAATAACGGTGAATCATGGTGAAGATATAGAAGAAGATCATCCACTGATCAAAATAGTATAACCTTTCATAGCACTACATACTGATCCGTGGAAGTTATAAACAGAATATACGACATGACCGCCTTTGGCTTGATAGCCGATAATCCGTGGTCGTTATTTATGATTGCCTTAGCCCTACTGCTGCTCTATCTAGGCATAGCCAAAAAGTATGAGCCGCTCCTGCTTATTCCAATAGGATTTGGTGTATTACTGGCCAATTTTCCCGGAGGCAATATGGATGTGGTCTCGACACAGATGGTGCCCGAGATAAAACATATGACCCTGATAGAAATTGCGGAAGGACATGGTATTATGAATATGCTCTATTATGCCTTGATAAAGACAGGGCTTTTGCCACCACTCATTTTTATGGGAGTAGGTGCCATGACAGATTTCGGTCCCTTACTAAGAAATCTCAAACTAGCCCTCTTTGGTGCTGCGGCTCAGCTAGGCATATTTACGGTACTAATGGCAGCCATGTTTTTTGGCTTTACGCCACAAGAAGCAGGAGCGCTAGGTATAATCGGTGGCGCCGATGGCCCCACAGCAATCTATACAGCCATAAAACTGGCTCCACATCTACTAGGCCCTATAGCAATTGCCGCTTATTCCTACATGGCACTGGTACCCGTCATCATACCTCTGGTCGTCAGATTTACTTGCTCCAAAAAAGAGCTGAAAATCAACATGAAAGAGCAGGATAGACAATATCCCAACACTTACAAGATTAAAAACCTCAAGGTGGTTAAGATTTTATTTCCTATCTGCCTTGTAATAGTTATATCCCTACTTGTACCCTCTTCTACCCCCTTACTAGGTATGCTCCTTTTTGGAAATCTTATCAAGGAAATAGGTACGGATACAAACAGACTTTTCGAAGCGGCCTCTAGTACTATTATGAATACAGCTACTATCTTCCTCGGTCTCACCGTAGGCGCAACGATGACGGCTGACACTTTTCTTAATGTACAGACACTGATGATCATTTTCGGAGGATTTATAGCCTTTGCTTTTTCTATCCTAGGTGGCATCATCGCCGTCAAGATTTACAATATATTCAGTAAGAAAAAGATCAATCCACTTATAGGCGCCACTGGACTCAGTGCTGTCCCTATGGCTTCCAGAGTCGCCAACGATATTGCACTAAAGCACGACTCTTCTAATCACCTGTTACAGTATGCGATGTCCAGCAACATTAGTGGTGTGATAGGCTCCGCTGTTGCAGCAGGGGTATTGATTAGCTTTTTAGGATAGCATAGGATTTTTGATTTCTTGATTTTTGATTTTGGGATTTTGGATTTTGATTGATTGCTGCCCACACCCCAGCCCCTGAAGGGGAGAGCTAGGCGCTGATGTCAAGAGGATTTCTGATTTCTTGATTTTTGATTTTATATTAGTAATCAATCCATCAAGCCATTTCAAAGAACCTTCCTACAACCCTACTACTAACTCTTGTGTCGCTCCTCTAGAGCTTTGTTTTTTTTCGGAATCTCTGGCTATTAAACTGTCGTCCCTCTGGGACTTTATAATAGTCTCAATGCTTTACTCTCTAACCAGCTACAATCAAAAAACAATCACACCACCTAACAATCAAGCCATATCACAATCAAACAATCACACCAGCTCGCGCAAACAAACTGACGATCTAACCCTCCTACAGAATAGCCTCCACAACAAATTTGTGTAAACAATCAGACTTTTAACATCATAATCCGAGACCTTAGAACAAAACTTCCGTCTAAAGGACAGTAAAGAGTAGTTTTTTTTCATACTGGTTCGATAATGAGAAGCTTCCCACCTGGGTGGCTTTTCTTTTTTTACCGAGAACTCAGCCTCTGCTTACTGAAAGTGCCTAAATATTCTCAAAAAGACATTGAGCAGAATACTTAGAATTATCATCGTGGTTATAGGAAAGTAGAACTTCATATTGGGTTTTTCTACTCTTATATCCCCTGGCAACTTGCCTATCCAGCTGAGGGCATTAGGAAAATAGTTATAGATGAGTCCTATCACAACAATAACTAGACCGATTAGAATGAGCATTTTTCCCATATTCTGCATATTAACATTTTGAATTCATAACTAACTAATTGTCAGACCTTTACCACTGAATCTAGTCTTCTTTGAACTGTAAATTGGCATAAATTTTGAAAACTACCTAAGGTATTAATGCCCTTATTCTGATACACTGGAACATACATAACGAGAATGATAAAGAGAACAAATATTATTATTTGTCTGCTTTGTATGCCATTAGTACTGATAATAAGTGGCTGTACAGAAGACAAAATTGACTATACAACAGCTCTGGACTACGATCTGGAAAGAGCGATTAGCGTTTACTCACCGACTGGCGAGACTGACTTCTACCTTCTACCTGAAGAAACAGATTTAGCTCAGATTCCCCAAGATCCTAAGAATCCACTTACTCCACAAAAGGTACAACTAGGTAAGTTTCTGTTTTTTGAAACAGGGCTGGCGATGGATAGCAAGCACGATTCTGCTGAAGGAACTTACTCCTGTGGCTCTTGCCATATTCCAGAAAAGGGTTTCAGACCAGACAACGTGCAAGGAATCGCAGATGGCGGTATGGGCTACGCAGAATACAGAGGAATGAATCCCGAGTATACCGAAGAAGACCTAGATGTACAAGAAGCCAGACCGCTCAATCTTATCAATGTGGCCTTTGTAAAAAACACAGCCTGGAATGGACAATTCGGTGCCGGTGGAGCAAATATGAATACAGAGCATGTATGGGCTGATAGATTAGATACAAGAAGGAACCACTTAGGTTACGAAGGTCTAGAAACGCAAAACATACAAGGTGTAACAACCCACCGTATGCTTGTCAATAAGTATTTGGTAGAAAAATTTGGCTACAAAGAACTCTTTGATCAGTCTTTCCCTGAATATGATGAAGCCAATAGGTATAGCAAAATCACTGGTTCACTAGCGATATCAGCATACCTGAGAACTGTTATATCTAACAGAGCGCCCTTTCAGGATTGGCTGGCAGGTGATACACAAGCAATGACAGTAGAAGAGAAAGAAGGTGCCATATTGTTTTTCGGCAAGGCCAACTGTAATAGATGTCATTATAACCAGAATCTGGGATCAGGAGAATTTCATGCCCTCGGTGTCAATGATATGGATATGCATCCCCTATCTGTAAAAGCTGATAATCCAATAGCACGAAGGAACTTAGGCAGAGGTGGATTTACCAAAGAAGAATCAGATCTGTATAAGTATAAGGTACCAGGTATCTATAACATCGGAGACTCAGAATTCTTTTTCCACGGATCCAGTGCGGAAACACTAGAAGACTTAATAGAATACAAGAACATAGCAGTAAAGGAAAATGACAGAGTGCCTGATGCGAACATGTCACCAAAATTTACGCCGCTAGATCTGACCGAAGAAGAAAAAACCAATCTGGCTATCTTCATCAGAAAAAGTCTAAGGGATCCTGATATGGAAAGGTATGCACCGACAGAATTAAAGTCAGGTCTTTGCTTCCCTAATAACGATCAGGTGTCAAAGGATTACCTTAAGTGCGAATAAGGTAAATCAGGCTATGACCAGAGTTTTTTGGGATAGACACCTTTGCGGATAAGTTGCTTTATGTTTTTTACAACATGTGGCTTGTCCTTTTGGTAAGTCACACCAAACCAACTTGCGGAGGAAGTCAGCACCTTTACTCTTGCTTTCTTTTGGTCTATCATTTTGTCCAATGTACTAGGAATAAAAAACTCTGATTTCAATTCCAGTCCACTTTCATGGAGAAATTGCTTAAAGTATTTTTCGGTCTGACTGAAGTAACTGGGATAGAATCCAAACATATTCATGGACACAAGAGTATTAGGACCCAGAGACTTAGGACCCTTAGGTGTAGGATAGCTTCCGCCTCCCTTCTTTGTCTTGGAAATTTTTAGTGTTTCTACAATATCCGTCAGAAAGTTTTGCTTATTAGAATGGCAGACTCCCCTATTAACTGTTCCATAATCGGACAAGGTATTTTTTAGTCTATAAGCGACGACAGCATAATCTGACTGCTTTTTATTGGTCTTGAAATATTTCATAAGTGTGGCATAGGATTCTACACCATAATAGTCATCAGCATTTATCACAGCGAAAGGCTCTTTTATAACTTCCTTACCCATCAGGACGGCATGCGCAGTGCCCCAAGGCTTTTCTCTTTCTGCTACATATCTGGTGTTTACAGGGACTTTATAAAGTTCTTGTTCTACAAACTCCATTTCTATAGCGTCGCCGATGCGTTTTTGAAAATAGGTCTCAAAATCTTTGCGGAAATGCTTTCTTATCACAAAAACGACTTTTGTAAAACCTGCTTTCTTAGCATCATAAATAGAGTAATCTATTATCGTTTCTCCATTTGGACCAAATGCATCCATTTGCTTTAGACCGCCATAACGACTGCCCATTCCAGCTGCCAATACAAACAAACTCGCTTTCATATTACAATTTTGCGTCAAATATCAACTTTATTTCGTTCTAATGATGGCGTGATTAAAAAGAAGAACTGTCGGTGTCTTTTAAAGTGAATTTTCCTACAATTTATGAGGCTTCCAATCTGCAAAAAAATTGTCCGCAAGAAAACAAAATAATTGAGGTCAAATTTTCAAACAACTGTTTTTCAGTATATTACATATATGTAATTATTGTTATTTAACTTTACTTTTAAAGAATATTTATTTATTTTTGCCATCCTAATAATTCGATTATATGAGAAAGACATTTTATTTATTCGCTGCATTGATTCTTGTTATTATAATAGGGTCATGTACACAAGATAGAATGCCTGAACTCATCAATCTAGATTTAGAGCTCCAGTCTCTAATCAGAAAATCTTCACCTACTAAC
>CAYNJK010000104.1:0-9842 GCA_964397575.1 uncultured Saprospiraceae bacterium | reverse complement strand
ATTTTATCTCAAACTTCCAATTTCCTGTGAATTCGAATTTTCTCATTCTTACAAACTGTGACTAACGACATACTAAACGTATTGCGTTTAGTTGACATATAGTAAATTTACAGAAAATCGAGAGGACTCGGTATTTTGTCTAGTTTCTTCTGAGAGACATGCGTATATATCTCAGTGGTCTTAGATGAAGAATGTCCTAGGAGACTTTGAATATATCTCAGATCTATTCCGTGCTCTAGCAGATGAGTAGCATAAGAATGCCTCAGACTGTGCAGCTTAACTTTCTTCATAATACCAGCCTTCTTTACAGCTCGCTTAAAGATAGACCTTATACTGCTGCTAGAATAGCGTACTATGGCATCTTTCGCATTGGCTCGACCTTCGAAGAGATAACGCTTAGGCTTATACTTTCTATAGTATATTCTGAGATCCTGGAGCAGAGCCGGAGTCAAAGGAACATATCTGTCCTTATTGCCTTTGGCACAGCGGATATGTATCCTATTAAGTGTACTATCTATATCGCGTATCTCTAATTTCGTTACCTCCCCTACTCTAAGGCCACATCCATATATCATCTTAAGAATAGTGACGTGTTTCAGATTATTTATAGCTGAAAAAATGAGTCTAATATCTTGGAGACTAAGTATGATGGGCAGTCGTTTTTCTGCTTTTGGCCGCTGTAAGTTGTATAAGCTTCTATCCTCACCAAGGACCTTTTCTTTATAGAATTTGATAGCATTGATAATCTGATTCTGATGGCTCAGAGAACATCCTCTATCTCTTAGGTGCAGTAGATAATCTTGTATGGATTCTCTTGTCAGTGGTTCAGAATAGTATTTCGAGTAATAAAAAGTCTTGAATTCGGAAAGATAACACTTGATAGTGTTATCAGAATAGTTTCTCTGCTGTAACTCTTTACTCAAATTGGTGATGGCATTCATAGTTGTAAAACTGTGCATTTTAGTGAAAACCCCGATGAGCCTGTACTAAATAAACGTTATATTAACGGATATAATCATTTACAAATGGCTAAGACCAAAAAATGCCCTATCTGTAAATCAGATCTAGTTGGAAGGGCAGATATGAAATTTTGCTCTAGAGAATGTAAGAACAGCTATCACTCTAGATTGAGAAAAGCAACAACTGATGCGACAACCAGAATAGATCGCATACTACACCGTAATAGATCTATCCTGTTAGAGATAATGGGAAAGAATACAAAGCAGAAAAAAGTGGACAGAATGCTATTGGACCTTAAAAATTTTAATTATGACTATGTGACAGGTTATCATCTAAACAGTAGAAATAAAATTGTAAACTATGTCTATGATTTCAGTTGGGTAATATTCTCTACTTTGGAAGTATCTATAACCAGAAGAAGGTCTTGAAAAATGAGATGAACGACATGAATAATAAGCTCAGAAACAACTTTATGCACGGACAAATCATCCGTCAATAATCCCCAGCGCCGCATCCAAATCAGCTATCAAGTCCTCCGGATGCTCGAGACCGATAGACAATCTGATGAGTGACGCATTGATTCCCATTGCAGCAAACTTATCAGGACTGAGCTCTTTGAGATAACTTATTACGGGTGCATACACTAAGCTATCATGACCACCCCAGCTGACACCGAGTGCAAATAGCTCCAGGGCATTGACAAAGTGCTTTATCTGTGCTATCTCTTTTGTAGCCAGCTCAAAACTGAGCAATCCTCCGTATCCCGTCATCTGCTCACGGCCTAGGTCGTACCGAGGAAAACTTTTCAGCCCCGGATAATTGACTTTTGTTACTTGAGGATGGCTTTCTAGATACTCAGCAACTTTTATAGCAT
Organism: uncultured Saprospiraceae bacterium; assembly: GCA_964397575.1. GTDB lineage: Bacteria > Bacteroidota > Bacteroidia > Chitinophagales > Saprospiraceae > RFSX01. The sequence goes on along the minus strand of CAYNJK010000104.1, from coordinate 8,008 downwards.
TCTCCATGATGGCTTGCATCCTGATAGTCAGCGTACGGAGACTCCTCAGTATGAGCCACCCTTCGAAGGGGGCCATTTTGGCGCCTAAGAGTTCATGCTCTGCTGTGATGATGGCATCCATGGTTGTGCGGTCACTGATGATAACACCTGCCACGACATCACTGTGCCCTCCCAGATACTTAGAGGCAGAATGCACCTCTATATCTACACCTAGTTCTAGAGGCTTCTGAAAAATCGGTGAGGCCCAGGTATTATCTATCACGGTTTTTATCTGATGCTTTTTGGCAATGGCTACTACAGCTTTCAGATCTTGTAGCTCTAGTGTCAGCGATGCAGGGCTTTCCAGATAGATGAGTCTGGTCTTAGCTGTTATCGCTTGCTCAAACTCTGCAGGATCCTGACCATCTACTTGCGTCACAGTAACATTAAATTTTGTAGCCAGATACTTATTTATGAAAGTACTGGTCGGACCATAGATATTCCGAATGGTGACGATATGATCTCCAGCACTGACACAGTGCAAGATCGCACTGGTTATCGCTGCTATCCCTGAGGCACATAACTTGGCTTTTTCGCCTCTACAGATAGCCGCTATCTTTTCTTCAGCAGCTTGGACAGTAGGATTCATCAGGCGGGAATAGATATAGGCATCAGCCTTATGGTCAAAGGCTTTGTCTATCGCATCCCAGTCACGAAAAGTAAATAAGGAATTCTGATAAAGCGGCGGTATCACCGCGCCATGTATGTCCTCATGACTATCATAGTTAAGAATACTTTCGTCCCTAAGTTTTTTCTTCGCCATGCTTTGATTTGTTATAGAAGCAAGCGATACCCGTTATCGCAAAAAAGTAAGCAATCACAATATTTATCAGGGAGAGATACTGGACAGATCCATAGGAAAGGGCAGAAATACCTAAGGTCTTAGCCATAAATATTCCAGATGGTGTCCATGGCGCCAGGTTTTCCATCATAGTACCAGCGTCTTCTATAGATCGTGAGAGCACTTTCCTATCTATTCTGAGCTTATTGAATTTTTTCTTAAAGGCTTCCGCGATGATAAAACTTGTCGCATACTGGTTAGAGGTAGTAAGATTGGTAAGTAAAGTACTGCTGATCGCTGCAACGACGGCTTGTCTTCTTGTACGAATTTTAGACATGATGTTCTTGAGGACAGTGTCTATAGAATTTATCACATCTAGTGTGCCTATAAAAGCAAAAATGAGAAAGCAACTTGTGATTCCTTCTATAAGATTATACAAGCCTCCCCTATTCAGAATATTGAGTGCCTTGGCATCAGCGGCTGAGGCAGAGGCCATTTCTGTAGAAAAGCCGTCTTTATATGTATGCATGATATCTATAAAGGAAAAATCTTGAAATAGCATCGCTATTATCATCGCCAACCATGCAGAGCCCAACAAGGTCAGAACAATGGGCTTCTTGGTTACTGAGCCCCATATGACGACCACCAAAGGCAGAAAGAGTATCCAACTAAAATTAAACAACTCTTTTAGGGCTGCTAAGGTCGTTTGTATAAGCTCTGGCGTAGCTAAGTTATCTCCGCCACCTAAGGCGCCAGAGAACACTGGGGATAAGACAACATATATAATCCCGGCAATTAATGCTGCAGGTCCCGTCGTATACATCATAGAACGGATATGGTCAAAGAGGGGTACATCTGTAGCGAGGGAGGCAACATTGGTCGTATCAGAAAGTGGCGACATTTTATCACCAAAAAAAGACCCCCCCACTATCGCACCTGCTGTGATAGCAAGATCAGCTCCATATACCTGGGCAATACTTATCATGACTATTCCTATCGTACCGGCTGAGCCCCACGAGGTCCCCGTCAGTAGCGAAAACATGATGCAAATAAGAAAAGCAAAAATGTAAATCCAATTGGGGTTTATCAAAGAGACCCCATGATATATCAGCATCGGAATAGTACCGCAGACTATCCAACTTCCTATCAATACTCCGATGGAAAAGAGTATCATGATGACACCGATGGACTCCCCTACCTTCTTTACGATATGTTTCTGAATGGTGGCCCAACTGTAGCCCAAAAACAACAGATGCAGGCAACTGAAGGTAAATGCCATCAAAATCAGTACTTCTAAGGGCAACATCCCCTGCTTAAGTATTACAGGATGTATAAATAATCCAAAAATCAGTACCCCGAAAAAAAAGCCCAAAGGGAGAAAGGCTTGCCAGAAACTTAGTTGTTTTCTATCAGTCATCTGGTCTAAGATAGTAATTTAGAGATATTTCTAGGAAGGTCTCACACCAAGTCAACGCTTGCATCGCATCTTATAAGGTCAGACAACTAATTATTTAATTATTCATGAAAGTATTATTGGTATTTCTTTTATACTGTGGCATCCTATCGGGACAAACTTCCCAAAATGAACTTAGGCAAACCGCCACTGAAAACTATGAAAATCAGCAATATGCTCTCGCACTGGAATCTTATGAAGCCCTACTAGCCACAGACAGCACTGATCTCAAGCTTTTTGAAAGGGCTGCTCTATCGGCTTATAAGCTAGGTGATCTTCCGGTTGCTAGAAAATATTTTCTGGAATTAGAGAAGAAGGATACCAGCAGCAGGGTCGCGCTGACCTCTCTAGCCAGCATCTACGAAACCAATTCCAATACACCAAAAGCCATAAAGTACTACCATAAACTGATCAAACATTTCCCCGATAACGCCATTAATTTCAGGAAGCTGGCTCAGCAATATCAGAAAGCTGGACTGAAAAATGAAGCTAGAAACTATTATGAGCAGGCCCTAGAAAAAAACAACAAAGACCAGTACACTATCAAGGGCTTGGGTGAGCTCTACCTCAGAGAAAAAAAGTATGCCCTTACTGACAGTCTACTAAATCTTGGACTCGGTAGAGACAGTAGCAATATCCAGTTTAATCTACTTATAGCCAATAGCAAATATCTTCAGAAAGCTTATGACAGCACCGTCTATTACATGGAAGTGATCAGAGGCAAATATGATCTCAGACCTCATCAGAATAAAATGCTGGGCTACGCTTATATGCAGGTGGATTCTCTGGACAGAGCTATCTTTCATCTTACCAAAGCCATTAATGATCCAGGAACAAAAGAGTATGCCCATTACAATCTGGGAGTCGCTTATGAGAAACAAGGCAATACAGAATTTGCCCTCCACCACTTCCAAGAGGCTGTAAAAGAAGGCATCTCAGACGATGTAGATTTGTACCACAGAAATGTGGCCAGATTATATGCCAAAGAAGAAGATCTGAAAGCAGCTATACCACATTACCAGGATGCTTACAAATATGGAGAAGACCCGCTGGTACTCTTCTATCTGGCTCGGGCCTCAGACAACTATTACAAAGACAAAAATATAGCCATTCGCTATTACACCAAATTTATAAAGAGCAACTACGACCACGCAGAGTATCAGAAATATGCGGCAGATAGAAAGCGCTATCTCAAAGAACTGATGCATCTGCAGAAATAGGATGGCACTAATCTATACACCATTGGTAAAATTATAATGTAACTTTGCGGCATAGGGATCGACCAAGCATCTCTGTGTACTTATGAAAGCACTTCTTGTACTAAGGCGGAAATTGTTGGCTACTTTTCGTGTCACTTTACTAAGATTACAATTTCGTGATATCCAAGTCGGGAAAAAATTCTTTTGTAATAAAGGCTTCTTTCTATCGAGAACAATAAAACTACGCGTAGGTGACAATGTTTATTTTGGAAGGTATACGCATGTAGGCAACAATCTAACTATCGGTGACAATGTGATGGTCGCTTCACATACTGCCTTTGTTGGAGGAGATCATAGGATCGACAACATAGGAGCTACTCTTATCCGCAATTCTGGCAGAAAAAGTAGTAAGACCACAATTATAGAAGACAATGTCTGGCTAGGACATGGATGTATAATTATGGCGGGTATAACGATAAAGTCTGGAGCAGTTGTGGCTGCTGGTTCTGTAGTTACCAAAGATGTAGGCAATGACGAAATTGTAGGTGGGTCACCTGCACAACTTATTCGCAAAAGGAAACCCTGATGACTCTGGACAAAAGTAAATTTGACAACAGTTGGTACAAGCCAGGTCCTTTTTGGAAAAGGTTGCTATGGTATTATGTCAGTGTATTGCTTTTCAGAAATTCACTCTTACCTTTTTCGGCATTCAAAATTTTTATACTTAAACTCTTTGGCGCAAAGATAGGTAGCGGATGTCGTGTCAAACCTGGTGTCAATATTAAGTACCCTTGGTTTCTCGAGCTAGGAAATAATGTAGGACTGGGAGAAGATTGCTGGATAGATAATATAGCCTTAGTAAAAATGGGTAATAATGTTACTGTTTCGCAAGGAGCCCTACTAGAGACTGGCAACCATAACTACAAGTCTAGGTCCTTCAGCCTGATGTTAGGGGAAATACATCTGGAAGATGGTGCCTGGGTAGGTGCAAAAGCGGTAGTGGGACCAGGCGTACGACTGCACAAAAATGCCCTACTGTCTCTCGGTTCTTGCACGAGCAAAGATCTCGAAGAAAATAGCATCTATGTAGGAAATCCTGCTGTATTTGTCAAAAAACGTATATACTCTGAAGATTGAAAGCGCTGGCAGCCATATTTGTTTTCTTTTGCTTTTTCCCGTATGTGGCACTTATAGGACTGAGCACAGATACTCAGCCTAACGCATTGACCATAGGCGCCATACTTTTAGTGTTGATGAAAGACAAGAAGGTCACACCAACCATTGTCATAACCTGGGTTCTCTTTGGACTATCCTTGTTCCTAATACTAAATAACAAACTTAGCACTTTCGATTACGTCAAGAATGTACTTAATTATCTTTCACTTGCGCTAGTTACGACAACCAGCTACATTCTTTTTAAGAGACAAGAAATAAGAATTCCATTTAAAGTATTCTTCGGAATACTGCTGGTATATCTTTTTTTTGGTTTAGGTCAGCAATACTTGTCACCCAACTTTGGAAGTATATTCCTTGCCAATATGCGCGGTGTAATGATCAATGGTAGAGGTGTTGTCTCACTTACTCCTGAGCCCGCCTTCTATGGTAGCATCTGTTTGTTCTTTATGATTTTTTCTGTGCTTAACTATTCTAAAAAGCAAAACTATATAGCTATCCCACTCTTATTGGCTCAAATGATCATCCTTAGTAAGTCAGCGACCTCGGTAGCCATCTTGTCATTGTCATTAATAATATTTACTGTCATTCAGATTCTAAGACTAAGAGTAAAATATATTGCCTACACCGCCGTCATTCTAGCAATTCTTATTCCCACCTTCAATTCTCAACTCAATGAACTAGAATCGACTAGAGCAGGTAAACTTGCCGCTGATTTTCTCAGAGACCCTATACAGGTAACACAGGTAGACTTAAGTGTAGGGGTGAGATTAACTGGCGCTGTAGTACCTTTTCTGAATGCAAAATATAACAACTTCAGACCCATGGGACTGGGGCACTACAAGCAATTCCTTAGTGACTTGTATGTATCAGGAAAGTGCCGTAAGTTTCTAAATCCTGATATAATAAATGAAAAAGACCGAGTCGGAGGAAGTATGAATATGGTATTGTATCAGCTTGGATTTCTAGGCCTGCTGTTTCCTGTAGCTATTTTTCTGGCATTCAAAGCCAAACTCAGAGAAAGCAAATACCTGATTAGCTGCATACTCTTTTGCTGTATCTTATTTACACAACTTCAACTTATGCACTCCTTTATCGGTTTCCTATTGGGTTTTGTGATGTACAAATCTAGAACCGATAGTGCCCCTGCGACAAGCTAGTTCTTATCTGAAAGTCATTACACCTATCTTGATATTATGCCGTTCATTAGTATGTGGTTCTACAAAAGTCACAAAGTACTGATTAGAACCTATCTGCTGAGATCTCGTAGGCGCTATCAGAGTATTAGCATCCTCAGGAAGTAGCGGTTTTATTTCATATTCTAAATCACTATGGATAGTTACAAGTGCCGGCTCCATCCTATTCAGTCTATTGGCAACTTTACGTGTCTTTCTTTCTCTGAAATTATCTCTGTGTTCGTTATACAAAAAGTACAGCTTATCATTATGCACTAGATTGACGTGAGACAGATGCAGGCTAGATTCTCTCAGAGCATCATCACTCGGCTTGAAATAATTAAATCCACGGTAGATTAATTGCATCTGCTTTTTGGGCAGTAAAGTAATTCCATCCATCTCACCTGCAGAATTGGTTCTCAGAATAACAACATCATTACTGTTGAGATAAGTAACATTGTTATTTCCATTATTAAAGCCTCTGTTAAAAGTAGAATTATTGAAGTTGTTCTGGTTCTGCACTCTGGCAAAATTTTCTTCCGCAGTAATAATCAAGTCTCGATTTGGTAGTTGGAAGATATCTATCAATTTAAATTCATCATCCAGGCCTTTGTTGTCTTTCTTTCTGAGATTGACATTTGCATCTCCTTTATCTAATGAAATAAGATCCTGAATATCAAAATAGGATTTTTGGACACCGGTTACTTGCATGAGATCATCATGCTGTGCTACATAGAGCCCACTTATATTTCCCTTATGTTTTTCTGTAAGTAGGCCTACGCTATAAAGATCACCAGAAGGGAAAAACTTCAGTCTTGCATCATGGACAAAAGCCTCATCAAGCTCTAATGTTTGCTTTTTAGGAATCCGGCTTTCGGCGGAAATCGTATAAGAGTTTATCTGATAACCAGGCACCTTTTCCCCTCTCTTGTTATCTACTTCGTTTTTGGCTTTGCTATCTCTAAAGTACTTGGCAAGTAAGACAAGTTCATTTTTTGCATTCAGTTGAAAATCCATAACATCATACTGCTTCTGGTTGCCCTTCAAAGTAGAAAACTTGTCCCACAACAAGCTCGCATTTTCATCTATCACGGCAGTATAGACTTCTGTTTCTCTTTTCTTTTTATCTGAATCAAAGAGGGCCACAAATGCAACTGTAGAAGAATCTGGAGAAGGACGCAGATAGGTAAATGGAACATCTATAGTTTTAGCAACTTCGATTTCAAAGAGCTTTTGCTTTTTTCCCTCCTTTCCATCATAGTCTATGGGTATAAGGCTGTAGGTATATTTGTAACTACCTGTTTTCTCTATGACAATCCATGCCAACTTATTAGCTACAGCAAATAACTCCACCGAAACCATATCTGCATCTCCATAGGCATAGCTGTAGACCTGCTCGAAAGCCTTATCATACTTCTCCAGTATCAAAGTTCTGCCAGGAAGATCCAGTAAGCCCCTACCTGATCGTTCGTAAATGTGCAAGATATAGCCGCTCTCATCCGAATGTATAAGGCCTTGATACTCATCGCTTTGTCTTAGCAAAATGTCGTTGCTAAGCTGAATATCAGCTGATTGCCCAAAAACTCCAAATGTTAAAATCTGGAGGTAAAAAAGTATAATTATTGTAGGTATTGCTTTCATCTTAAACACATATAATATAGTTCTAATAAAATAAATAGTTAATGGCTTAGTTTAGTTTCCATTAAGTAGTACTTTTGGGTTTATTTTAAACAACAGAAATTAATTTATTATGAAAAAGGTATTAACTGAAACAACTAAGATTTTTACTTTAGTATGTTGTGTATTTGTTATGTTCTCTTGTGGTGGTGACGAATGTCAGACATGTACTATGGAAGGTCAAGCTGACATAGAAGTATGTGATGAAGGTGGTGTAGGATCAGGCGTACTATTTGATACTGAGATTCTTGCTAATGAAACTGCAGGTTACGACTGTAACTAGTACTCAGTACTTTAAAAAATAATAGAGGAGTTGTTTCTAACAGCTCCTTTTTTTTATGCCTCAAAAATCAAGACTCTCCACAAAAGCCAAGAATCTCTGCATTAACTTCCTCAGCTTTTTCCCACTGTACAAAATGGCCACAGTTTTCATAAAGCACTAAAGACCCCTTCTCCAATTGTTCCAAAGCCTCCCCTACTATAGCTTCTAGCTCTAGTTCAGGATGAAGGA
>CAYNJK010000103.1:0-9923 GCA_964397575.1 uncultured Saprospiraceae bacterium | reverse complement strand
AAATACACAGTGGATTATTTCAATGATACAGATTTTGGGTTTTACAAACTCGGCTTAGAGAATATCAAAAGAACACCACATCAAGATGGCACTCTGACTTTCTTTGCAGAACGAGATGGTGAGACTACTGCGATTCCAGATGTGCAAACGATGGAATTCAGCTTTTCCGCAGAATACTCGCCTAATGCCACCTTCCTACAAGGCCGAAAAAAACGGGTTCCTGTAGTAGACAATGTTCCTAGACTACAAGTTAGTTACAAAGGGGCCGTAAAAGGCGTCCTCGGTGGCGACTTCAATTATCACAAACTTGCGCTGATACTAAAGAAAAGAATTCCGCTCTCTATAGTCGGGCGATCATTGACAGACTTAGAAGTAGGGAAAGTGTGGGCAGAAAATGATTTGCCGTATATCCTTCTTTATATACCTAGAGCAAACCAGTCATACTCATTCCAACCTTACTCATTTAATACAATGAATTTTCTGGAATTTGCGACTGATCAATATGTCAGATTCACTTGGCAACATTTCTTTGATGGGTATCTGATAAATAGAATACCATTTATTAGAAAGCTGAACCTTAAAGAAATTATTCACGCCAAAGTCGTATGGGGTTCCCTTAGTGATAAGCATAACCCTAATGAAAATGCCGAGCTCATACAGTTTTCCAATAATGCAGATGGCGCATCATTCACCTACCCTCTTCTCTCTAACAGACCTTATCTAGAATATGGATTTGGAATTTATAATGTGTTTAGATTCTTGAGATTCGATCTGGTCAAAAGGGCAAACTATCTAGACCATCCTAATGTAGAAAACCTATGGGGAGTAAAAGGACTAGGTCTGAGAATAAGAATGAAAGTCGAGTTCTAAGTATTTAATCCGCACTTACAATTTGGCTATCAAGCCATTTTTCTTTCCTTGTTCCAACATATACTGAAACGCGGAGTCATAGTCATTTGCGATATCACCATCTAGGATGGCTTCTCTGATGCTATCTTTGATTATACCCACTTCCCTACTGGGTTGTAGATTAAAAGTTTGCATAATTATCTCACCTGTGATAGGCGGTTGCCAATTTCTTATTTTATCGCCCTCTTCCACTTCCTGAAGTTTCTGCTTGACCTTTTCGTAGTTCTCTTTGATACGCTTGACCTTAGCTTCATTCTTAGAAGTAATGTCAGCTTTACACAATAGCATTAGGTCATCAATGTCGTCTCCAGCATCAAACAGCAAACGCCGCATAGCAGAGTCAGTAATATCTTCTTTGGTCAAGGAGATAGGTCGCAAATGTAGTCTTACCAGTTTTTGGACATACTTCATTTTCTGATCCAAAGGCAGCTTAAGTCTCTTAAATATCTTAGGCACCCAATTAGCGCCGACTACCTCATGTCCATGAAAAGTCCAACCGTGTTCCACAGAAAATCTTTTGGTAGGAGGCTTGGCGATATCGTGAAGGATAGCTGCACAGCGTAACCATAGGTCTTCAGTATCCTGAGAAAGGTTCTCTAGCACCTTGAGAGTATGTAAGTAATTGTCTTTATGTCCTTTGCCTTGTCTTATTTCTACCCCTCTCAGTCGCTCAAACTCTGGTAAGATATACTCTAGCAACCCAGCTTCAGAAAGCAAATCGATACCTGTAGAAGGTATAGGTGATACGATAATCTTATTTAGCTCTGTGATAATGCGCTCCTTAGAGATTATCTTGATTCTATCTTTATTTTCCTTTATTCCCTGAAAGGTAATCGGAGCTATATCGTAATCGAGCTGAGATGCAAAACGTATAGCTCTCATCATTCTGAGAGGATCATCAGAAAATGTTCTGCCTGGTTCCAGTGGTGTTCTGATACAACGATTAGTGATATCTGTTACACCACCAAAAGGATCTAGCAGCTCACCAAAATTGCTTTCATTAAGAGAGACGGCCATTGCATTAATCGTAAAGTCTCTTCGGTTCTGATCATCTTCCAAGGTGCCAGGCGCTATTGCAGGCTTACGTGAATCTGAACTATAAGACTCTTTTCTTGCTCCTACAAACTCTACTTCTAGGTCACCATGTTTCAACATAGCAGTACCGAATCTTTTAAACACAGTGATAGCGCCCTTCATTCCTAACTTTTCAGACACGGCGGTAGCCAATCGGATGCCATCTCCTACACAGACGATGTCCATGTCCTTAGTCGGTCGATTTATCAGTCTGTCTCTAACAAATCCACCTACTGTGTAGGTCGGATATCCTAACTCGTCTCCTACACTACCTATTAACTTCGCAATAGGCAATTCATCTTCATAAAAGAAAAATTCCATGGGTCAGGCTATTGCTAATTCTTGGGAAGTATAATACGCATATAATTCGTCCATAATCTCATGCAGAATCTTGGGGTCATATTCGGTGACCAGCTTGGATCTGAAGTGCTTTACATTTCTGAGTCCTCTGAAATAGTTGGTGTAATGACGACGCATCTCTACAACGCCGAGTCGTTCTCCTTTCCATTCCAAAGACCTATCTAGGTGCTCTTTAGCAGCATCTACACGTTCTTTTAGTGTTGGCGCTGCAATTATCTCTCCTCTCTCCATATAGGCTTTGAGCTCTCTGAAAATCCAAGGATTGCCTATGCTCGCTCTACCTATCATGATACCATCTACACCATATCTGTTCTTATACTCTACGGCTTTCTCTGGACCATCTATATCCCCATTCCCAAATATGGGTATATGCATACGAGGGTTCTCTTTTATTTTTCCGATTTCTGTCCAGTCCGCTTCCCCTTTATACATCTGCTTCCTTGTCCTGCCATGTATAGATAGGGCTTTGATACCTACATCCTGTAACCTTTCTGCGACTTCTACAATCTGTATTGTCTTGTCATCCCAACCTAAACGGGTTTTAACAGTAACAGGCAAGTCTGTGGACTTTACGATGGCCTCAGTCAATTTTACCATCCTTGGGATATCTTGCAGTATACCAGCACCGGCCATTTTACAGACGACTTTCTTTACTGGACATCCAAAATTTATATCCAGCACCTCAGGCTTGGCTGCTTCTACTATCTCTGCAGCTCTTCTCATGGAATCCATTTCAGCTCCGAAGATCTGGATGCCTACAGGTCGCTCGTCTTCATAGATATCCAGTTTTTGGACACTTTTGCTGGCATCTCTGATCAGTCCTTCCACAGAAATAAACTCCGTGTACATCATATCACAGCCTTGCTTCTTACACAATGCCCTAAAAGGAGGGTCACTTACATCCTCCATGGGTGCAAGCAGTAATGGAAATTCCCCGAGATCTAGATTGCCTATCTTAACCATGGTGCAAAAGTAAGAGGTATTTAGATATTTTGGATGACAAGAGTAGAAGAATGATTACTTATAGGTACTGGTTTTCATTCCAAGTAATGACATACTGCTACCTTAGCTGATTATAAATTCCATAAATATGTCAGAAAGCATTTACAATTTTACAGTCAAAGATATCAAGGGTGCTGATTACCCCTTAGACCAACTTAAAGGCAAGAAAGTCATGTTAGTCAATACAGCCTCTGCCTGCGGACTGACCCCACAATACAAAGGCCTTCAAGAATTATATAGTAAGTATGGACCAGACAGATTTGTGATCATCGGTTTTCCTGCTAATAATTTCATGAAGCAAGAACCTGGAACCAATGAAGAAATTGCAGAATTTTGCCAATACAACTATGGTGTCAGCTTTCCTATGATGGCCAAGATAGATGTCATCGGTGATGAGCAACATCCTTTATATCAATATCTCACATCCAAGTCTCTTAATGGCCATAGTGATAATGAGGTGGAATGGAATTTTCAGAAATATCTCATCAACAAATCTGGACAAGTAGAAAAAGTAGTAAGCCCTAAGGTAGAACCTCTAGCAGAAGACATCATTCAGTGGATTACTGAAGATTAGAGAAAGGGCGCATTCTTCAATAAATATACTATCCTAGATTTGATTATATAGGTAGACGATATAACGAGAACAGCTTAGTCGAAAATGCATACGAAAGGCAAATCAAAGAAACCAGAGGTCCCCTATACTAAAAAGATTCAAATACCAACTACCCTTTAGAGGAAATACTGGATACCTACCAGACCCATGATTCCTAACACAATCGTATAGGGGAAGGCCATCTTCACCATCTTTAGATAAGAAAGATTTATTAGGGGTGCCAAAGCAGAAGTCAATAAGAATAAGAATGCTGCTTGTCCATTAGGTGTTGCTACACTAGGTAGATTGGTACCTGTATTGATAGCGATTGCGATCTTATCATACTGATCTGGGGTTATGACTCCATTCTTGAATGCTTCCGCGACCTCTCCCATATACACGGTGGCTACAAAGACATTGTCACTGATCATAGATAAGATGCCGTTGGCTAGATAAAACATAGCCGGCTGACTAGAGGCGTCCATTGCCAAAGCCCAATCTATAATAGGCTTAAACAAGTGCTGATCATGTATCATAGCTACTATAACAAAGAAAACCACTAATAAAGAAGTAAAGGGCAACGCTTCTTCAAAAGCTTTTCCAAGGGAATGTTCTTCAGTAATACCCATGAATGCTGTCTGTAATATTATAAGCCCCAGGCCTATCATACCTACAGAGGCAATGTGAAAAGCTAAAGCAAAAATGAGGAATATTCCTGCTACTGCCTGCACTATAAGATTGTACTTATCTCTATCAGATCTTTTCGAATCTTCTTCTTCGGTATAGTTAACGATTATTTTTCTTGCTACAGCTGGTAATTCCGCCCCGTATCCAAAAATCTTGGTTTTTTCCAGAATGAAGGTGGTTATCATACCGCAGACAAATACTGGAAGGGTTATAGGAGCCATTTTAATAAAAAAGGTATAAAAATCCCATCCCATGGTTTCTGAGATGAGTAGATTCTGAGGTTCCCCTACTTGAGTCATAACACCGCCAAGGGCTGTACCCACTACACCATGCATCACCAGAGACCTTAGGAAACTTCTGAATTGCTCTAGCGTATCTCCACTCAGCTCCTTCCTATCTAATACCCCACTAGCATCATAATCTGCTGAACTAGAATGAATCTTGTGATAGACGCCATAGAATCCCACAGCGACACTTATAAGAACAGCTGTAACTGTAAGTGCATCTAGGAAGGCAGATAGAAAGGCCCCTAGAAAAACAAAAATCATAGAAAGGAGAACCTTAGACCGAATTTTGGTAAATACCTTGCTGAAAATATACATCAGCAGGGGTTTCATAAAGTAGATCCCCGCTACCATAAATACCAAAAGTAAGATGACTTCTAAATTATGTGCAACTTCTTTGTAAGCATGTTTAGGAGTAGTCAGTCCAAGAATCAGAGCTTGGATAGCCAGAAGTCCTCCAGATTGTAAAGGATAACATTTCAGAGCCATCGCTAGAGTAAAGATAAACTCCAGTATCATGATCCATGCTGTAATAGTTTTTCCTACTGTAAATAGCAAAACGACATTTAGCACTAAAAATCCTAACATCGTATACTTAAACCAGGCTGGGCTATGACCCAAAAAAGACTTGAACATTATATCACATTTATATCTAAGAAAAAGAACTTCTTCTGAAAGCCACAAAATTAGTTTTTTATCACAGTTAAGCGGTTATATCAAGCAGTTCTATTGTCTACCATCAAATGAAAAAGGCAGATTTCCATGCGAAAACCTGCCTTTTGTGCCTTTATGAGTAGTTATTACTAATCTATGTGTATCATTTTCTGAACGTACCTTGTGTTTTCTGCTTGCAATTCATAGTAGAAAACACCTCCATTGTTGAGCTCTTGATTGGAAAGAAGTACTTTATTAAACCCTTTCTTGGCGTTTTTTTGCTCTCTATAGATAAGCTTGCCATTTATATCATACAGGCTCAATACTATATCCTTATCGCTCGGTAGATAGTACTTAATCTCGGTATAATCTGTCCAAGGGTTAGGCGTATTCTGGTATAAAACAACACCATCTTCAAGTAATTCTTCAGTAGAATCAAAATTCAAGGCAAGGCGGACTGCTGCATTATCCAGATATGCTTCTTGTGCGAAGGTCTTACTTGTCAGCTGAACTAAATCGTGGACGAAACCATCCACATGCGGCACGATTGCAACTTTGAATAACTCTTGTCCTTCTTGAGTGGCCTTCATAGAATTCCAGCTCATAAGTACTCTACCTTGTTCTAATCTGTTAGTATTGAAATTAGCCTGACCCATATCATGTGCCAGTGGCTCTATCGCTACAAGTTCTGCCTTATCCAAATCAAAGAGTAATTCTAATTGTGCACCAAAGATACTTTCTGCTTCATTCGTTCTGAATAACAATTCTGTTTCTTCACCTGCAATAAGTTTCTTGTCGTCACAAATAAGTTCGTAACTCTGATTAGAACGACCTGCAACTATAGGTCGGCCGGCAAGTTGTACACTATTATTTACATCACCTATCTTGACGCCTATAAAATCTACATTCATATCCTCACTAAAATTCGAGATAACATAGTTCTCCGGAATATCATTGAGAAATGGATTTTTTGTATCAGAGAAAGTGTAGGTCGCGTCTACCATTTTCCATGAGTTATTTTTTGGAAAATGATCATAGATGCCTAGAATTAATTTTCTTAGCTCTACCAAGTCGATACCGTTTACATTTCCAGAATTATCTACATCTGCTGCTATCAATTTATAAGGAGAATCGAGCAGTTCTATTCCCAATATGTTTCTTTGGATGAGCACCAGGTCTAAAGTAGAAATCCCATTAAGTGGGTCATTATCTTTGAATGGACTAACTCTATAATTGTTACCAGTTGCCATAAGTGGAAATGCAAATGCACCATCTTCTTCAGTTACTTGCACTTCTGTATAGGCCCCTTCTAGTTGTACTTCCACGTCCTCCACAGCTATTTCCTTTTCTGTATATATTCGACCAGCTACTCTAGCATTCTGTGCTGGGCTTACACAGATTACAGAAAAAGGTTTGGTGCAGACTGTAACAGTACCACAAGGATCCGTAACTGTAAGCTCGATTGTGTGAGCTCCAGGAGGTGTCGGAAAATTATAACTGTAGGTGGAAGGATCTACAATATCTTCTCTAAAGTCCACACTGCCATCAGCCCCAAAATCTACTCGGGCAATAAATAAAAGTCCGCCATCCAATCCGCAATTAGAATTTACAACATCTAAGTCAAACTGAAGTGAGAATCTGCAATCGTGACTATCAAATAGTTCAGCTTCACAACCCGTTATCTCGGTATCCATGTTTCCTCCTGTCCCAGTGCCGTTTCCACCACCAGTTCCAGTTCCATTGCCACCAGTTGTTTCTTCTCGACAACTAATTTCTATTTGCTTAGAGCAAGTCTGCGAAGCTCCGCAATTATCCACTATAGAAACAACAGCAGTATGTATACCTTCTGGAAAATCACGAGAATAGACAAAACCACCCAAAGAGCTTCCATTATCAGTAACATCCACACTGTTATCTGAATTATAGTCTAACTGTACAGTATAATTTACAAGAGCTGAAGCACAATTAGTAGAATTAGCAAAGATTTCAAAATCTACGTTTGTCTGATCAGCATCACAGCTTACATCAGTCAACTCTAATAAGCCACATCCTGTGAGACTAAGTTCATTCGTAGTAACTGTGGTCCCACAAAGGTTGTTATTATCTTGAATCACTATCACGCCAGAGCAACTGCTGGAGAATCCGAAAGAATCTTCTAAATAGATAGTTGTAGATACAGCTTGTCCAATGTCATCGCAAGTAAATATTCTTTCTTTGTCATTATCATCTGTAGCAGAAAAACTACTGTTAAGCGTAAAGTTACAGGGGTTGTCCACACTAGCTATTAGCACAGCAGGGTTGACTGGTGCCATTAGAACATCTGGTGTAGATGCATCACTATCTATGTCCATAGACTGGATATTAACAGAAACAGAATTCTTACATGCAACCGTAGGCGTAGTAACATTCTGCACATGTATCCTCTGAGTAAAGCTAGAAGTGTTACCACATCTATCACTAAAACTGACAAGTGCATCATGGAATCCTAGTGGTAAAGTCTGATTAAAATGAATCACATTACCTGTAGAATTAATTGTCATATCTACTGTGTTATCCAGAAAGTTGTCTACTAACAGTACTCCTGTTACCTGATTCATCGGGGCACAATCATCTAGCGCCGTTGCTGAGAAAGTAACAACTGCTGGTTGGCAATTAGTGCTGTTCACTACAAGTGTTTGGTTACTGAGACCAGAGATATTAGGAGCTACATTATTATTTATACTTATTGCTTGTTGGTGTACAGCAGGATTGACTCCTGGTACTAAAGGCATACAATTATTTGTTACCGTCCATGTTCTTATTATTTTGGAACAAGCATCTGAGCCAGGACCTGCAAAGGCAAAATCCGCATCTTCAAAACTAGTTGTTACATTATCACAGCTACTTTGAGAAAATCTTGGGTAAGCAAATTCTACTTCTAATAGGTCCGGCTGGAAAACAGAATTATCACAAGCGCTTTCGGCTTCAAAATCAAGAGGCCAAATGATATTGTTAGAATTAAAGCCATTAGTAGCAACTATATTAAAAGTCTGAGTACAAGTAGTGGACCCATTGTCATCCGCAGCAGTCCATACTTTGAGGATAACACCTACACCACAGGTGGGGTCCACATTATTTGAGACCTGAGAAGTTATATTCGACGTACACTGATCCGTAGCCTGAGCAGTACCAAAAGCAGGATCGTTAGGATCTATAGTTTGGTCACAAGTAAAGGTCAGGTCTTGTGGACAAACAATAACTGGCGCTACCTTGTCTTGTACTGTAACATTAGATATACAGTCATTAGATCTTCCTGAGGAATCTATTACTCTTAAGACTACCTGTTGTTGTGTACCAACATCATCGCAGCAAAAATTTACACGGGAACTGAATCCACATCCATTAGGTAATTCTAGAATGTATCTGAACTGGTCAGCGCCTTGTACTATTTCCCATTGTCCAAGTTCGTTCAATATTACATAGTTACCTGGAACTAATGGCAGACCATCTAAATCTACTTGTCCTGGTGCCCAATTAGTAAAAGTCGGGGCTACATGATTAGGCCAGAAAAATTGGCCCAAGTCTGCATCATAGGTCAGTCCTAGGTATACAGAATCAGTAATCGCCAACGCTGAAGCGACTATCCAATCATCCTCTGCTTGCGTATTAAAAGAAACCAACTCTCCACCAAAAGCAATAGATCTATCTCTTGCCCATGGTGCAATGGTAGGGGTATCTGACAGATAATACAGACTACCATTATGCTCACCTAGAAAACTTAAAGCATCAAAACTAGGTTCTCCACAATTGCAGTTACTCTCTCCTACTCTTCTTACCACGGATGTATAGAAATTACAGTCATCAAAACTGCCATCATCAAAAGTTCCTATAAGTGCAATAGCAGTTCCATCTGCTCTAAGTGAAACAACAGAATTCTGATCACAAACTGAGGTAGGAGAAACTTCATCCTGGATAGTTATTAGTGTAGAACAGCTGGCAGAGTTATCACAGTTATCGTATACCGTATAGGTAACTGTAGAGCTTCCAGATAGAACAACTACTGGGTTCTCAGTTGCATTATTTTCAAAACCACCTTCGTACACTACATCTATTTCCAAAACTCCAGAACAATCATCTGTAGCTGTCGGAAGTTGCAGCTCCACTTCTCTATCACAACCACCGTCTGCATTGTACATCAGCGCGGGAGGACAGTTAGTAATCGTGGGCAATTCGGTGTCTTGTATTTCTAGTAACTGGAGGAAATTTCTGTCAGCATTGCCGTTACATGAAAATTCATTTATACGCCATGTTCTCATTATTTTTCTTGCACATCCAAATGCAATTACTTCAAAATCAGAAAACTCTACTGAGATATTACAGAA
>CAYNJK010000102.1:0-9944 GCA_964397575.1 uncultured Saprospiraceae bacterium | reverse complement strand
GGCTATGACATTACGATTGCCAATGTAGGAAAGTTGGATTTGTTTGATTTAGAAAACCACTTGGAAAGTGATGACAGAATAAGTAGAGCAGAAATCTTTTTAGATAAACACAATAGACTGAGTATCGGGATACTTCAGAATCTTCCTATAGCGCGGATAGAAGTGACTGGCGATGAAGATTACTACCTAGATCCTACTGGACAGCGGATTCCTGTAAATGGTGATGTCGTACGGGTTCCAATAGTTACAGGTCAGGTGGATAAGTACGTAGCCGATTATAAAAACAAAAAGGGGCACAACCTTAACTATGTACTTTCAGTAGTACAGAAAGTGTATCAGGATGATTTCTTGTCTGCATTAGTAGACCAGGTCCATGTAACGGATGTAGACGATATAATCCTGATTCCTACAATGGGCAGAGAACAAATTACTCTTGGACAGAATGAAAACTTAGACGATAAGATCCACAAGCTGAAAACTTACTACAAGAATGGAGTTAAAGATTTCGGTCTTGATAGATTTAAAGAATTGAATTTACGATATGATGGCCAAATAGTTGGAGTTAAAAAAGAATCCTAAACCTATTTAATAAGCTAGAAATTGTCATTTATGAAAACTAATAATTCTATTGCAGTTGCTCTGGATATCGGAACAACAAAAGTCTGCGCAATCGCAGGCCGTAGGAATGAGTACGACAAGATAGAGATTCTCGGTGTAGGGTCTGTGAAGTCTGAAGGTGTCTCACGTGGTGTAGTGTCTAATATAAATAAGACCGTAAAAGCCATAAAGGAAGCCATAGATATTGCACAGAAAAATGCCAAAGTCACTTTTGATAAAGTACATGTAGGTATCGCTGGGCAACATATAAAAAGCATCCATCATCATGGTTTGCTTGTGCGACACGAACCTAATGAGGAAATAAATGAAAGTGATGTAAGCAGACTCATCAGTGATATGCACAAGTTGGTCTTGCCACCAGGAGATAAGATATTACATGTATTTCCGCAAGAGTTTACTGTGGATGATGAAACCAAAATCGTAGACCCTATAGGGATGTCTGGTGTAAGACTGGAGGCGAATTTTCATATCATCACAGGACAGATAGGCGCATCTCGTGATATCATCAGATGTGTAGAGAAAGTAGGAATGGAGGTAGCCGATATCACTCTAGAGCCCATCGCATCTTCTAAGGCAGTATTATGCCAGGAAGAAAAAGAGGCTGGTGTAGCGCTGGTAGACATAGGCGGTGGTACGACTGATATTACCATTTTTAAGGACGGCATTATACGTCATACTTCTGTAATCCCTTTCGGAGGTAATGTGGTAACAAATGATATCAAAGAAGGCTGTATGGTCATGCATGATCAGGCAGAGAAGTTGAAAGTGAAATTTGGTTCTGCACTTTCTGAAGAAGTTATAGATAACAGAATTATCACGATACCAGGATTTAAAGGCAGAGATTATAAAGAGATATCAGAAAAGAATCTGGCAAAGATTATAGAGGCAAGATTAGAAGAAATATTTGACTATGTGCTATGGGAGATTAAGAGAAGTGGTTATGAGGACAAGCTTATAGGCGGAATAGTACTTACAGGTGGTGGGTCTTTACTCAAGCATATAGATCATTTGTCAGAATATTACACTGGACTATCTACACGTATAGGACAACCGATAGAGCATCTGGCCCACGGTTATACTAGTCAGATAGCAAGTCCTATATATTCTACAGCAGTAGGGCTGTTAAGCATTGCGATAAGCAATATGGAAATGGAAAAAGAAGAGCAGGAAGCATCGGCAAACAATGAAGTGTTTGATTTAGATGAAGAAGCACAAGAAGAGAAGGACGGATTTTTGGGCAAGATATTTACGTATACAAAGGAGTTCTTTGCTGCTTCTCAGGACTCAGAATTTTAGCCAGTAATTTTCTCACTATATATTATTAGTTATGAACAATTTATTCGAACAAATGAATAGCTCTATGATAAAAGTAATTGGAGTAGGTGGAGGAGGATCTAACGCAGTTGCCTACATGTATAAGCAAGGGATTCATGGCGTAGACTTCGCTGTGTCCAATACAGATAAGCAGGCGCTTGATGTCAGTCCGGTCGGAAATAAAGTTCAATTGGGCCCTACTCATACTGAAGGTCTCGGTGCTGGATCTATTCCAGAAGTAGGCAAACAAGCTTGTATAGAATCCATAGATGACGTTAGAAAATTTCTGGAAAATGATACAAAGATGCTTTTTATCACTGCTGGAATGGGTGGTGGAACTGGAACAGGTGCTGCACCTATAATTGCTAAAGCAGCTCGAGAGATGGATATATTAACTGTAGCCATAGTTACTATTCCATTTAAATTTGAGGGGCTACGAAGAAAGAATCAAGCTATGCTTGGCTTAGAGGAACTGAAGAAGAATGTAGACTCATTGCTTGTCATCTCCAATGATAGAGTAAAACAGTTGTATGGTAACTTAGCGATTTCGGAGGCTTTCAGCAAAGCAGATGATATCTTGGCTACAGCGGCAAGAGGAATAGCAGAGATTATCACAGTACCTGGTTATATTAATGTAGATTTCAAAGATGTCAATACTGTAATGAAGAATAGTGGTGTCTCTATCATGGGTTACGCAGAAGCTGCAGGTGAGAACAGAGCGAAAGAAGCAATAGAGTTAGCTATAAATTCTCCCTTACTAGAAGATAATGATATAAGAGGTGCACAACACATCCTTCTGAATATCTCCTCAGGAACCGAAGAAGTTACCATGGATGAGATTACAGAAATTACTGAGTACATAGAAGAAGAAGCCGGAACTGGCACAGATATGATCTGGGGTAATTGTCAAGATGATACACTTGGAGATAAGATCAGTGTTACCCTTATTGCCACAGGTTTCGATAAGAGAAAGAAGGAAGTCACACCTCCACGAAGAGTGGGTATAAATGATGGAGACTTGAGTGACATTACAAATGAGCCTACCCAAGTATTCAGTATAAAAGAAGAGGAGCCTAATGTCATCGAATTCGATAATGTAACAGTCAGTACAAACAAAAGTACTACAGATCCTTTTATCAGAAGATCTGTATCTGTAAAAAATAATGACGATACAATTGCTCCTAAGGAGAAGAGGGTAGAAAGGGAAGCAAGGAAGCAAGTGCAGCGGCCTGCTAGACCTCTTGATAGTCCTAAGGACTTGGGGGAGATGGAAGAAGTTCCTGCATACAAGAGAAAAAGAATATCTCTTGAAGACAGAGATGAAGCCTTCAAGAAGTCACAGTCAAAATTGAGCATCAATATTGATGATCTTGAAAACCCTAGGATAGAACGAAATAACTCATTCTTCCATAACAATGTAGACTAGCACAAGTAACGCTTAGGGAAATGTCTCTAAGTAATAAGATATTGACTTAATCATACCTGAGGTGTTTGAAAGATATAGAGGAGTAAGAATGCCCGATTGATAGTAGAACCCGCTTGCTGCAGGCAAGCCACTAGCAACGGATTTCGTCTTTTTTTATATAAGTCCACTATCTCTAAAGTGAGATCGGATTTAAAAAACGCTTTTCTTTTTCCGTTCGTCGCGGAAACAATAAGATTGGTTTATTGATTGAGTTTTGTCCCGCCTCTCAGGCGGGACATTTTCCCAACTTTTCCCAAAGCTGAAGAAATATTCAATCATTTTGACTTTGCCTAGTAGCGAAGTCAGAAGATGAGAGTCTTTGATAATAGAACCAGACTTACTATAGTAAACAATCCTGAAGGATTGGGTGAGTCCGTTATCTTGGATTTCGTCTTTTTTTATAATCAATTTCCTTGTCCGTCTCAAATGTGAGATTTAAGGATTTTGAAAAAACACTTTTCTTTTTCCGTTCGTCACGGAAATACAAAGATTGGTTTATTGATTGAGTTTAAATGTCTTGCCTCTCCGGTAAGACATTTTTTTTGTGTCTATACTAAGGTGTATTTCTTTTACTTAAACTTTTCTAGAGCATCCTTGAGATAGGGCAGAGTGGGATCGTATAACTTGTTTGTAGATGCGGCTATAGCCTTAGCTGTTTCTATCGCTTGAGTAGATTTTGAGGTGTTACCTACCTTGTGATAGAGTAGTGAAAGCAGATCATACCGCCAGAAAGTACCATCTTCTTTGATACTACTTCTGACAGAAATTATCAGTTCATCATAGTCTATGCGCCTACGGGTATTGGATATAAGTAGCCTTATGGCAGAGGCATAGAGGACATTTTCGTCGGTTGTCTCAGGATAATCTTTCAGCAGATTGACCGAGTACTTTATTGATGGACCGCGGCCCCATAGCAAATGTTTAATTTTTACAAAGTTTTCCAACTTGTCTGCTCCTAGAATTCTATGTTTTCGAAACCACTTTCTTACTGGCTTGTAGTTAAATTGGGCTCTGCCACGTTTGTCTGTTTTTACGCTATTCAGAAAGACGTGGAAAGCTATGTTTTCTTTTATCTCGAGGCTATCAAAGTGTTCATAAAATTTGAAGTGGTACTTGGAGATAAATCTCAAATATTTCTTATCCAGATTAAAGTAATCCTTGATGAGGGCCATATGTACTGGATCTCTCCAGTCAGTGTTCTTCCTGTCTAAGTATTTTTTAGCCAGGTTGGTGGCAGCATAATCATCTCGATAATACTTTACGGAGTCTATAGTCTGGAGGATATTAGATCTGTTGGTGTAATGTAGGATGCTGTCTATGCTTTGTCTTAAGTAACGACTATTAGATCTTGTTTTTTCTATAGTTTTCAGTAACTCTAGAGGAGTCTTGTAGCCTTTTGCTCGGATGAGTACAGTACCCTCCCAGTCCATTACGAGCATCGTAGGGTAGATGTGTATATGATACTCTTGAGCAAATTGTTTTTTACGGGAAGCATCTATGGCAACATTTTCATAATCAGAGGATAGCTCATCTATTACTTTCTGATCAGTAAATGTGGAATCCATCATACGCATACTTGGGACGGACCATTCTGTATATACGTAAGCAAAAACTAGTTTTTTTGAGAATTTTGAAGATCTTTTAGCTTTGCCAAGGCTGATGTGGTCTAGAACTGGTGGCACTTTTTGAGAATGGAGAAGAGGCAGAATTAGTATCAAAAAACCTATAGAGAGGATGAAATTTCTAATTTGCACGATAGTAAGCATAGCTATCCACCAAGATACAAAAAGGAAAAAACTAATGGAGGTTTTCTTAATGATTAAGCTAATGGAAGAAAATTAGCACTGGCTTTAATAAAAGGATAGCTAGACTAAAGTTATTATTTAGGTGACTAAAATGATTGGTTCTAGATCTCTAATACGTGAGTATGTAGAATATAAGTGTGAACGTGTAAAAAAATCCTTAAAAGTAACCTCTGAACGCTTGTAAAAACTCCTTCAGTCTCCTATTAGCAATAGGTATTTCCTGATTGTTACTCATAATTGCAACCCCTGTTCTACTCTCCATTATTGAGTTTATTTGAGATATATTGACAATATAGGACCGGTGTACTCTGAAAAAGCCAGAATCCGTGAGATGATCCTCAAAGTATCCCAATTTCTCCTGTGACAACAAGGTTTTCCCATTTTGTAGCTGAATGGAAGTATAGTTCCCAGAGCCTTGTATATAGATGATTTCTGAGTGCTTTACCGCATGATAGCTGCTACTGTCTGATAGTACCAAAGTAGGGTCTGTATCCTGCTGCTTATTGATTATGGTGCTGGCCTTATGGACTATAGCCTTTAATTCTTGGAGATCTATTGGCTTTAGTAGATAACCAAATGCGTCATATTTTATGGCCTTGACTGCATATTCTTCATATCCAGTAGTGAAGCAAGTAAGGAACTGATGACCTGATAATCTGTCTAATAATTGGAAACCATTGGCTTCAGGCATTTCTATATCTAGAAATATTAGGTCAGGGTTGACCTTTTCTATGATCGGAATAGCGCTATCTACTGACTCAGCCAATTCTATCTTATTGACATTTTTGCAATAATTGCTCAGTAAAGTATTTAGTAGCTCCAGACTGTTAACCTCATCGTCTATGACAACAACATTCATCTTATTTACTTCAAATAGGGTATTCGTAATTCTGCGATTGTTCCTTTGATCTGTTCTGCAACTACAATTGCAGATATTTTGAAATGGGAGTCAGTATTTGTCACACTATTGATAATGTCTATGCGCTCTTTTATGATTTCTAGCGCATTTGGACCCTTTCTCCTTCTTTCTTCTTGAGGTTTATCATTGTATCCTATACCATTATCTTCTACCGTAATAATAAGATAATCATGTTCTTTTTGGAAACGGATTCGGATTATACCTGCCGCTTTAACTTTTCTAAATCCATGCTTTACGGCATTTTCTATAAGTGGCTGGACTAATAGAGGAGGTACTTTTATCTGGTTGCTCAAATCTGGTGCAGTTACGATCTCAAAGTCAAATTTGTCTTGGAATCGCATTTGCTCTAGTTCCAAATAATTTTCTAGAAACTCTATCTCTTCTTCCAGTGTTATATTTTCAAGTTTAGACAGATTAAGGCTACTTCTTATAAGTTTACTAAATCTAGACAACAGGTAATTGGCTTTTTCGGGATCGTTTTTAAAGATGAAATTTTGAATAGAATTTAGAGAATTGTAAATGAAATGTGGATTCATCTGATTCCGTAGGGCATCTAATTCTGATATCTTACTTCTTAGTTCCGCTTCTTTCAGATCTTGCTTTTGCTTTGCGATTTCTAAGAGCTGTTTTTCACGAAATTTGTAGAATAAGTAAAGACACAGTAGCAATAGAAAGATCATTGATAACCTAAAAAGTAGGGTAGAACTAATGTGCGGTTTTATCGTAAACTCGACAGGAGCATTAATCTCACTCCATATGTTTTTGTCGTTTTTTGTTTGGACTATAAAATTGTATGAGCCAGGTTCTAGATTGCCAAATCTGAGATTCCTGTTCTTAGTAAATCGAAAATCTTGCTCTTTTTCATCTTTGGTCAGTTTGTATCTATAGGTCGCTTCTTGTTTCGGTTTATTAAAGGTGATGCCTGTGTAATAGATGGAGATATCGTTTTCATTATGCTCCAACTGAGGATTGTCGGAATCTAGTAACTTGTCTAAGACGAGTAAGCTGTCTATTATTACCTTAGGAGCAATAGGATCACGTACTAGATCCTCTGTCTTAAAATGATTAATACCTCCTTTGCATGCAACCCACAGTTCTTCATTCCAGTATTCTATATCCATGATAAAGTTAGAAGAGAGGCCGTCTAAGGTCGTATAGGACTCTACACTTTCTATGCGGAACCTTTCTTGTATATTCAAGTCTATTTTATTAAGTCCGAAATTTGTCCCCGCCCAAATACTTCCTATAGAATCCACAAAGCAGGTATTGACCTGGTTACTAAGCAGTCCATCATCTTTATCAATGGCAGCTACCGCTGACTCTGAGTTACAATTAAAAATGACAAGTCCTTTTCCCAGAGAGGCAAATATTACCAGCGAATCATTCAGCCCGATTATATCATTTACTCTAGAACCAAGGGGTATGGGTGACGGAGCCAATTGTTCGAACTTACTCTCATCAAAGTCACTATAGATATCTGCACCTTCAAGGTTGCCGACTAAAACCTTGTCATTAATGCACTGATATAAAGCATATATATTTTTTCGCTCAGCATAGTTGGAGAGAGCTAAGTCTTCATTTACAAGTCTGATATTTCTGTTTCCAGTTAAGATGTTGCCTGAACTGAGCTTCACAGCACTTCTGTAAAGGCTACCTGTAGCCCAATCAGCTATATTATGTTTGTCTCTAAATCGGAACCCATTTTTATACTCTATAGTGCTTAAGCCTGATGTGTATGCTTTGTCTTTAGCTACCGTTAGGTAAGGATAGAATGTGGTATTGTTATTTTTTAATTCAAAAACAGTTGCTAAATTTTTATCTATAGCTCTCATGTAGCTGTCATTCATGTATCCTAGAAAGAGATGATCCTTGAAGACCGTGAGATTTGTAGGTGATGAGTTTGGGGGACTAGGATAGGTTTTTACTCTGAGAAGATTAGGTATAAAAATGAGCCCCGCATCTTGGGTGCTTATCCAAAGATTAGACTCTCTGTCTATCTTGAGAGCAGTGACTATGTTATCTGCGTAGGTTGTTGTTATCGTCGCCTTAGAATGGGGATGTTCTATGACTTTGAGCCCTTGCCACGTTGCTAAGAATATCTTGTTCTCATGTAAAAGGATAGACTCTATAGTCATATCTAATTCAGTTCTATAAATGACTTCTTGGTCTTCTATCCAACTCAGGATCGATGGACCAGGATCATAATTGTACGATCTAAAATTTTCGCTCGGAATGTTAAAACTATTCTCATTGATAACATACAAGAGACCATTATCTCCTACAGCCCAAGATTCTTTGATGGGAAAGTCATTAGAATGCACTTTGGCAATACCATGTTTTGGATAAAAGTCTATGATCCCTTCCTCACCTAAAGGCTCGTTAAATTCAAACTCCTCAATCTTTGAGCTACTAAAGTCGAATGTATAATATCCTCTCTTATCACGTGATGAGATCTGTGAGTAGGAAAATAAAAAGGTGTCATCGCCTATTTGTTGCAATTTCCTTAACCATTGCGAGGGAGCAAAATCTTTCAGAGCCCTATTCAGTTCTTCAGGAACAACAAACTTGTTATTTTCATAATAGGTCAGTGACCCATCATAAGCACTAAACCATAAACGGTGATCATTGTCTCTAAATATCTCGAAGATGGTATTATGTGCAAGCCCATCACTCTTGTCAAAAGAAGTAAAACTGTAACCATCATAACTAGCTACCCCTCTGTCTGTGGCAACCCAGATGCGGCCATCTTTGTCTTGCTCTATATCATAGACCTCTTCACTTGGTAGACCATCCTCCAAGGTGTATCTGATGTGATAGGGGTCTTGTGCACCGCAAATGGTACATACTACTAAGCATGTGGCAATCAAATAGCACGATAAGCAGACACGTAGATGTAGTATGTTTTTCAATGAAATAAGGATACAGGTTAACTGTGAGCTGAAATGTGAAATTTATTTGCTCTAATACAAGATATAGATGTACTAAGAAATGATGGTAAGCTAGCAATAAATTTGCTTAGAAACTAACAACTTAGCTTATATCAGTCTGACCGATCTCGTAGAATTTGGCCCCAAAACCACTGTATTTTAGCAATAAACTGCGCAATTCAGCTATTTTGGAAAGTAAAAACTCTGCTAAGTCATATATAAAATTGTTTATATATAAAAATTCACTTATAAGTCATATTTTGGGCATGATATAAATGCAAATCAAGTAGAAGTGCATAATAATTAACAACTATAAAGAGAAATAATTTTGGCTACTAAAAAGAGAAAAACCTTAGACGCAAAGTACACTAAGACACAAATCGTCAATCAAATTGCTGAAGAAAATGAACTTTCAAAGCAGCAAGTAAACGGCGTGCTAGAATCTTTGTCTGAGCTTATTCAGCTCCACATAAATAAAAAATCAGTAGGGGAGTTTGTTCTTCCAGGTTTGATGAAAATTCAGACGGTAAAGAAACCTGCTAAGAAGGCTCGTAAAGGGATAAATCCTTTCACTAAAGAAGAAGTGATGTTCAAAGCTAAGCCTGCTTCGATTACTGTAAAGGTACGTCCACTTAAGAAATTAAAAGAAATGGCCAATTAAGAGTTGGTGATTTAAATGTAAAAATAAAAGGGGCTGGCTCAGAATATGGGTTCAGCCTCTTTTTGTTTTATTGTAGGAAGCTTCAGACAACAGATCATCTTTATTAGTATTTATCAATGAAACTCATATTTCCATTCGCATTTCTTTTCTCTTTATTTCTTTTCAATGCTTGTCTAATCAATGATAACGACGATTGCTTAGAAGATTCATTTTTAGATTCAAAACTCTTGTTAAC
>CAYNJK010000101.1:3715-9978 GCA_964397575.1 uncultured Saprospiraceae bacterium | reverse complement strand
CTTAGATGTAAGATATATACGCCTGAGTTATTAATGGATATGTTTTGAGAGGAATATACCTTCTCTGTAGTATAATATATGGAACCATTAAGGTCTGTAACCAATAATTGTATTGCCTTATCTGGCTCTTCTACCTGTATTGTGATATTTCCGCGGCTAGGATTGGGTCTGACTGACACTTCTCGCTTGGCCTGTTCTGGTGTCAATTCTCTCTGTTGTATTTCATCTGTTGTCCCACAACCTATATCGTACTTCCTATAATCCTCATCAGAGAATCGTGAGGCCAGTGCTCTCATTACATGCTAAAGGAAAAGCTTAGAGAAAGAATCACAACCTAACTATTCTAAATAGTAGTGCTATGGACTCAGGTTAAAAATTATTTGTCCTACCTTCTCCTCCCCGTAAACTGCATCGCTTCCCCTTTCCCAAAGCCGTAGCTAAAACCTAAGGTCAAGAAGCGACCACGTAGACCACTTCTGAAGATGAAGAATTCTTCCTGATCGATGGTAGTCTCGCGAACTCTAGATGCAAAGATGTCACGAGCACCTAGGTTTAAGATGCCTTTACCGCCATCTATGATTTTGATTTTTAGACCGGCGTCTAGGGTTGAGTAGGCGGAGACCAGTCCTTGTACGGTTTGCTCTCTCGACTGATGATTGCCTATCAGCTCAAAGTCTATTGCTTTGCTCAGCTTAAATTTCGTGGTCAGTTTGGCGTTCCACTGGTCGGCAGAGAAGTCAAACACTTGATCACTGAAGCGGCCATCTCTTTGGAAGATATTGTAGTTGGCATCTCCATTGATCGTTATCTTTTTTGATACCGTATACTTAAAGTTGGCTTCAGCGCCATAGGCTTTATTGGTACCGATATTTTCTGGACGGCTTGTATTGACATTGTTTTCGAAGAGGAAAATACGTTCTATCTTATCTGT
Organism: uncultured Saprospiraceae bacterium; assembly: GCA_964397575.1. Taxonomy (GTDB): domain Bacteria; phylum Bacteroidota; class Bacteroidia; order Chitinophagales; family Saprospiraceae; genus RFSX01. The sequence continues at coordinate 9,047 of CAYNJK010000101.1, read as the reverse complement.
CGTAAATCTGTAATAAACATTCACATTTAGGGAAAGGTCTTCGAAGATAAAAATACTGCCTACCTCATAACTGTCTGTAAACTCTGGCATCAGATTAGGATTACCTGTTCGTATACTGAAGTTGTTTCGGATATTGAAGAAGGGATTGAGGTCCCATAATCTTGGACGGTAGATTCTCCTGGAATAGCCTACCTGGAAGGAAACTCTGTCAGAAAACTTATAAGAGGTATGTAAAGATGGAAACAGATTGGTAAAATTCTGATCGTTCTCTTGATTGGTAGTTACAAGTAGTGTCTGCAAAGCTGTATTCTCTATCCGCAATCCTACTTTTACCCCCCATATATTATTCTCATAAGCACCAGTTCCATATACGCCAAGTACGTCTTGGCTATATTCAAAAAGATTGGTCAAACTGGAATCCACAACAAATTGACCAGCTATCTCATCACTTACTGAAAAATCATTGCTTACATCATTGAGCAGGTATTGGGCACCCGTTTCTAGTGTCCAGTTTTCATTATAGGGTTTGGTGTAATCCAGATTAAATGTATACTTCCCTTCTTGGAATGAAGTTTCTGTTGTCTGATCATTCAGTAGGGCTTGTCCGCTGGTCAGCGTATTACCAAAAACCGACGACTGATCTTTGCCGAAAAACCGACCTATAGCACTGAACAATAGATTGTGATCTTTAAAGTCTGGAAAGTCCTTTTTGTATTGTAACTCGTATTGCAGCTTGGGATTTTCGGCCTCTGTCTCTTCGTTACGTGTCCACTCACTTACCATACCTGTTGCATCGGTGAATGAAAAATTGGTTTCCGATGGCTGCTGTTCATCCTCAAAGATAAAGCTACCAGATAGAGTTATGACGTTGGACGGATTGATATAATAGTCAGTCCCTAATACAAAATTATAGAAGAACTCGTTTCGGAATTCTTCGCCATTAGAGCGGAGGATCGTTCCAGCAAGTTTATCTTCATTGATATTATCATTACGAGTAGGCAGCTCTCTATAGCCAGCACCTAACTGCGTAAATAAATTGAATTTTTCTGTACGTCTATTGAGACTGACCCCGATACTATGATTGGCAGGGATACCAGCATTGACAGAGATAGATCCATTGACCCCTTTTTTCTCATTCTTCTTTAAGATAATATTGAGTATGCCGGCAGTACCTTCTGCTTCATACTTGGCAGAAGGGTTAGTTATGACTTCTATCTTGTCTATCATTTCCGCTGTGATGGTGCCTAGTGCATTACTAGCGTCATCGGAGAGGATGGAAGGCTTACCATTGATAAGTATTTGTACACCAGTAGATCCTCTTAGAGAAACCTCACCTTCTATGCTTACATTAACAGATGGCACATTATTAAGTACTTCCAGTGCACCAGCACCTGTAGAACTCAGATCAGCGCCTACATTGAATACCCGCTTGTCCAGCTTAAACTCCGTCGTAGACTTGTCCGCTGTAATGAGTACTTCGTCTAAGGCTTGAGAATCAGAACCCAGATATATTGTCCCGAGATCTGCGGTACTGCCTTGAAATTGTATGTCCTGCAATACTTTATCTGAAAATCCGATAAAACTTATTTCTACAGTTACCTTGTCCGTGGTTGTTGATAGTGTGAACTGTCCACCATCTTCTGTAGTTGCTCCAGAAAGAATCTCTCCACTTGCTTGATCTTTTACCACCACTGTAGCGTAGTCTATGGTTTCCTGAGACCCTGCGTCTACAACTACTCCTTTCAGCGTAAAGCTTTGGGCTTGTATTACAATAACAATAAAAACAAATGAAATTGTCAAAAGATGTTTCATAGTCTGAAAAGCTCTATTTAAGGTGCAAAATTAAGCAATTCAGCAGCTAGAAACTGTTATGGAACTGCTGTAGTTCTGACCCATGACTTATAGCTAGACAAGATGAATGGTAGAATTTGAATGGGAAATTAAAAATACCCAGTCATTATATTATACCATCCAGTACCTCCCTATAACACTGTAGACACCTACAGTCAGCCCTACCCATATGCATAACCATAGCATTCTTCTCAGCAATTTTTGATTTACCTGCAATAAGTCAGTCTTTAGCACCAGGAAAAACAAGGGTAGTAAGGGTAAGTAATATCTGCCGCCCAAGGAAAGTATGGTGTCGTTCCCTACCGGTGACCACTGCATATATATTACAATGGTAAAAACTGCCACTATAGAAAAGATCACAGCTAGAAAAACCAGCCGACTCGAAGGCGTAATCACTACTGAGTTCTTTGGTGTCTGTTCCATTGCACCTCCAGCTAGCAAGACTATAATCAATAAGCCTACTATCCAGAATGGCAGATAGTTTTTCTCCCAGCCAAACTTGCCTACACAGTGGACGACGGAGGCAGGTAGATAGGCTATATGGGACCGCAAGGCAATCTTGGTGAACTGCCCAGGATTGTCTATTACAAAATCGAGCTGTTGGGTAGGATGAACCCCTTCATTGAGCTGGACATTTTCGCGATAGTCTGGATGATAATTTTCATAGCTTATAAAGCTGTCTTTCATCAGATGAAACATGATGAATAAGGCTAATAAATTGATAAGAAACAAAGAGCCTATAAAGCGGACTTTGGTCCATGGATGTGCAAATTTATCTGCGGGAATAAGTAACAACAACAGCAACAAGGGACAATAAATCACTTTGCTCAGTGTCACCGACAAGGCCATCAATAGTACTAGCACCCAAGACTTGTGGCTAACCAGAGAGCTATTCTCAGTTTTCTCTTGCTTACCATACGCCAATTTCATAATAAAGGCAAACAACAGATAACATAGTCCATAAGTAAAGCTATCTGCGGTCATTCCAGAATTTATAAACAAGGAAGAAGGCAGCAGAGCTATAACGGCAAAGGTATGCTTATGAAAAGGTATCAGCCTGACTGCCAGATATAACAAGGTCACCCAAAAGAAGAAGCCTGCAAGCCGGCTCACATACAACAGAAAAAGTGGTGGCAATTCCATAACGATGCCGAGTCGCAAGGCTATCGCTTGTACCAGATAAGGAAGAGGTACATAATAGGCCACATTGGGAAAATCTGCAAAACTTGTCTTTTCTGGCTGCAAAGGAATTATGGCAGCTGTAAGCCAAGTATTATTATCTATTCTCGCATCATAGTCATAGCGCAGGTATCGAAACCCATGCTCCAGTTCTACCAGATTACTAGGCATTTCGCCACCAAAACGATAATCAATTGTACGATGTCCATACACATGTCCAGTTGCAATATGATAAGCCCGGTATAGGTGATGCCCCTCATCAGGCACCTGAAAAGGTGGTACTATAAAGATATATAGCAGGCCAAAGACCAAAGCAGTAATAATAAATAGGCGCTGCGCATTGTTCTGTGTACTAATCAACTGAGATTATTTATAAGATATATAAGGAAACAATAATATGAGCTCATTTCTGTAACCCTGAAGCTTACAAGGACATAAAATAGAAACAAAAAACAGCACAATCCTTTAAAAATGAAATATATTTGCGACCCGAAATATATGAATGGCGTGGTAGCTCAGCTGGTTAGAGCGCCTGATTCATACTCAGGAGGCCGGCGGTTCGAGTCCGCCTCACGCTACCAACACTTAAAAGTCGTTATCATCTGATGGTAACGGCTTTTCTATTTCTGACCTCCAACCACCTTCCCCACCAACTCAGAAATACGTTCTGCATAAAAGAGTGGCACATTCAGCAAGTCTCCATCCAGCGACAAGTTCTTGTTTGAAACTCTGATCCTCAACTCTGGCTGGTATTTTTCTTTATATACAGACAGACTTTTTGCTTTGGTTGCTGTACCCGATTTTACTTCTACAGGAATACAATAGTTCTTTTTTGATATAATAAAATCAATCTCTGCCTTACCATCAGAGGTCCAGTAACAGGGAAGCTCATGCATCGTTGCGGCTAAGGCTTGACTGACCTGATTCTCTGCCAGTGCACCTCTGAATTCTGTAAACAACAAATCGCCATGAATAAAGACCTTAGGATCTAATCCAGCCAGTCTGATAAGTAAGCCGCTTTCGAACACATACAACTTATAGACAGAAATATTCTCATAAGTTTTCACCGGTATAGCAGGCGTACTTACGTTACTAATCTTATATAAAAGGCCTGCTTGGATGAGCCATTGTATTGCAACTTCGTATTCTCTAGCTCTTGCACCTGACTTAATCAGTTTGTAAACAAACTTTTTGTTTTCCTTGGCGAGCTGAGAAGGAATAGACTCCCAAACTTGCTGGATCTTAGTAGAGGTGGTCGCTTGGGCATGCTTGACAAAATCTAAGCTGTAGGCCAATAATATCTGATCTTGGATGGCTTGTGCTTTTTCTACATCACGAGTCACAAGATATTCTGATGCAACTTCTGGCATGCCACCAAACAAAGTGTACTCTTTGTATAAGGCTTTTAACGGAGTAAAGAATGCCTCTTGCAAGGGCTGCAGTTCTTCGGTAGCTAAATAGTGCAGATAGGACTTATATAGCTTAGAATCTGCTGCTTGCAGATATTCTTCGAAGGTGAGCGGATACATATGCAGAAACTGCACCTTGCCTACCGGAAACGACCTGTCATTTCCTATACTCAGACCCAGCAATGATCCCGCCCCTACAAGATGAATACCTGGGCGCTCTTCAGCAAAATACTTAAGTGCAATCAGCGCATCTTTGCACTCTTGAATCTCATCCAGGATTATAAGACAGCTCTCTTCCTCTATTTCTTTCCCATAGAGCAAACTGATATTCTCTAGTATCGTCTCTGGGTCTTTATTACCAGTAAAAAAGGCATGTATGTCTCGCTGCTTTTCAAAATTGAGATAGATAAAGTCCTCATACTCATCAGAACCAAAGGTTTTGAGTAGTGTTGTTTTTCCAATCTGCCGTGCACCCATCAGCAACAGAGGCTTTTTCTTGCCATCTTTCTGCCAGATTTTCAAAGACTTATATATACTTCTCTCGAATTTCATGTCTGTGTCTAAAACATGAATGTATACATTTTTCGCTCCAATTATGTGTAATGAATCACATTTTTCGTTCCAATAATGTGAATATAAACACATTTTTCGTTCCAATAATGTGATTACCTCTAGGCTTTCACGATAGTTCTAGTTTTAGAGAACGGTGCGCTGCACCTCAAGGGCAAGGCTACCCTATTTGCTATAAAGAGTTCGGTACGCTGTACCTCTACACCTTCCCACTTCTGAACCTCCATACCTTAGAACCCCTTGCAATCTTAATCCTTTGAACCCACTAAACCCTCCAAACCCTTGAACCTCCAAACCTTCGTACCCTCAAAACCCTCAAACCT
>CAYNJK010000101.1:0-3615 GCA_964397575.1 uncultured Saprospiraceae bacterium | reverse complement strand
CAAACCTTCGTACCCTCAAAACCCTCAAACCTTACAACGGCCGTACATGATCTACAAGTGCGCCACTCTTATACAGCCGATCAAACTCCTCGGCAAGGTCTTCTCCTCTTTTAGCCACTTCGTACCAATTTTGGATACGTTGCTCATTATTATCAAAGTAGCGATTGAAATCCTCACGGTCAGGTGTTTTCTGATCTGGAAGAGCTTGGACAAATGATTTGGAAGGAGAAATGACAATCATTCTATCCTTGAAAGGCCCTGCAAATTTTCTCCATGGCACAAACTTATCGAACCAGCCTGGAATGAGCTGATCTGTAAAATGAGGATAAAATACTAGGCCTTCGTCTTGATACTGATGGCAAATATGATAATCTATCAATGCACCATCCCATAATAATCCATCAACTTCTGGAACATTGGAGACCGGCTCCATATAAATAGGCAAGGTGCCAGTAGACTGTAGTGCAGGAATAAGATTGTCCTTTGTAAATCTCACATAATTGGTATGGAAAGCATCTTCTACAAGAGGCTTGTGAGGAGAATTAGTGAATACTATTCTGCGCAAATCAGCTTTCAAAAAAGATCTAGCAACTAAATTTTTCATAGCCATAGTACCAAACTCTTTCTTATAAGAACTACCTGATCTAAGCTTAAATGAAGATTGAGAACTGATGACATACAGGCGTTTAAGGTCAGCCTTCCACATACCTTCCTTACTACTAGTAGCAAGAATCTGGTTAAGTATATCGATGACATTCTGAGAAACGACTGATGGAGGAGGCAATTCCTGGTATCGTTGTTCGACATACGCATGAAGAAAAGCTGACAGCGCCTGCTCTGGCTGGTCCAAGGCGTAGCATAGCATTCTCCAAGCACCAGCAGAAGCACCGACTAGATTAGTAGCTGTATGTTTTTTGCTTATCCATTCCCTGAGAAAGTACTTATCAAAGGCGTAAAGTACTATCCACTTAGGACCACCCGCGGCGGCTGGTATGCAAGAGATGTCTTGCGGAGAAAGTCCACTGTTGCGTATGTGCTGTAAGGCTTTAGTACCCGCACGTATGATAAAATTTTGGGCCAATAGAGAAACAAGCTAGTGAGATCTTAAAGTTAGTTCTGTCTATGTAAAAATCCACTTTGCAGGAATAGAAATTCCAAAGCCTGTACCTATTCTAAGCTATCCAACAAAAAAGTCAGCCTCCGCGTAAGTGCTAAGGCTGACCTTGATTGACAATTGGACTAAAAATACTAATTTAATTTTCGAGGTCTCTGATAATTTCATCTAGACCTTCTAGTGTAGGAATGGAAGGCAGGGTATTTTTCAATCTCTGCATACCCATTGTTTTAAATGTTGAGGCTTTCTCTTTAAGCTTACTTTCTTCTTGCGCAAATTCATTCTTATGCACTCTTGAGATTCTGAACATATCAAGGTCAATGCCTTTAAAAAGTCTAATTTTCTGAATTCTGTGAACGATTGTTTTCATTGTTTAGGGTTTTAAGATTGAAATCTATTTTTTTTAAAATACTTTTAAGTTCGGCTTCTAAATAACTAAGAATTGGTTGTTTTCTTGGCCTGACAATCTTTAGCTTTTCTTTCTCACGTTTTTCCATTTTCCGAATTTGTAATTCAAAGATGGAGCTAAACTTAAAGTTATATTTTACCCGAATGGGTGAATTTCTACCACTCCCCAAAAAGGACTAGATAGCAAGTACCTTATTTATCACAGAGGTGCGATTCTTGACACCAAGTTTTAAGAATAGGTTCTTTAGGTGGGTCTTTATCGTATTGACAGAAACAAATTGTTTTTCGGCCATTTGTTTATTTGTAAGTCCGTCTGTCAGTTGCTGTAGGCAGATGTATTCTCTTCCCGTTATTTTGACATCTAGTTTCTTGTTGATCACATTAAGATCAGACAAGACCCCTTTGTTTTCTGTTGCATGCCTAAAAAGCGCCATCTCCAGAGTAGACAAGAGGTCTTTCTCATTGAACGGTTTGACTATATACCCATAGGGTAAAGTTTTTTTTGCACAATCTAGAGTTGCCTTATCACTATGAGAAGTGAGATAGACAAAAGGAATATCGTACTTCTGATTTATAATTTGCGCTAGGTCGATTCCATTCATAGATCCTTCTATGGTAATGTCTAATAGGGCAATATCCGGATGTCTATTTACAAGCATATCCAAAGCGGTTTCGCTATCATAGGCAATACCTGCACAGGTATAATCGATTTCAGAAAGGAAGTCAGAAATGTCTTCTGCGATAAGTGGTTCATCTTCCACTATAAGTACTCGTACGTCAGTCATTAAGCTGTTTTTTGGTATTTATTGATTGTCATTGTTATGGAAGTGCCATTGGTGGTATCTACCTTCAGGTCCGCTTTCAGTTTTTTACTAAAGGCCTTGACCAATTTATTTCCGAATGAAGATTTTTTGTCAAATTGTTTGTGATTCATACCCTTACCATTGTCAGTTACATTAAGAATTAGCTGATTGTCTACCTCATCCAATTTCACAGATATGCTTCCCTTCTCTCCTTCTTGGAAAGCATGCTTAAAGCAATTACTTAATAGTTCATTAAGTATCAATCCCAATGATATCATGGTTTCCAGATCCAATTGCACATCATCTATATCCAGTTCTAGACTGATACTATGATGATTTATTTCAAAAGTAGAAAACAAATTGTCTGTCAGATCATCCACATATTTCTTGAAAGAAACTTCACTTATATTATCTGTCTGGTAGAGGCTCTGATGTATCAAGGCGATAGACCGTACTCTATTCTTACCGTCTGACAATATACGCTTGGAGATATCATCCTCGACATGACGCATTTGCATAGAGAAGAGACTAGAAATAACCTGGAGATTATTTTTGACACGGTGATGAATTTCTCTAAGAAGTATATTCTTCTCAGCGAGAGATTTCTTGATAATCTGATTCTGAGAGGCAATCTTATTATTCTTTTCTCGCAGTTTGTAATAGGCATAAAGGCCTATGAAAAAAAACAATATTGAAAAGGCGCTGATGAGCTGTGTCCTAAACAATCTCAGTTCCACTTTTTGTGCTTCCTTAGCTTGTTCCAAGGCCAAAAATTCTTCTTGTTGCTTCAGATCTTTTTTGGTCACAGCCTTACTGATATTCATTATGCGTTCCAAGCTGTTTGTGATACTGTCAATGTACATAACATCTTTAGCCCTTGCTAAGGCGAGCTCATGTTGGCCAGATTCTGCATACACATCCATAAGGCATCCGCAGGCAGCTCTTGTCCAGTGGGGTTTTAATCGGGGATGACCAGCCTTATATGCTCGTTCGCATAATTTCTTTGCAATTTTATACTTGCCTCGTTTGAAAAAAGAATGGCCCAAAAAAGCATAATAGACAGCATGATAAATGCCGTCTTCGTAATCATTCATTGAAGTTTGCAGCGCTGCAAGTTTTTCCCATTGCTCTGTATCGAAATATATTCTGGATAAATATTCATTAGCAATAAGAACCCTGACCTTTACATTAGAATCTTCAATAATGGGCAAGGTCTCCAGAATATACATTTCTGCTGTATCCAGCTTGCCCATTCTGTACAGGGCACGACCTATATCTAACCTACAAGTA
>CAYNJK010000100.1:4773-9990 GCA_964397575.1 uncultured Saprospiraceae bacterium | reverse complement strand
CGCGACCCTCAGCTTGGAAGGCTGATGCTCTACCAACTGAGCTACTTCCGCATTTATTTCTCTTCACTGTGGGGGTGGTAGGATTCGAACCTACTCAGCCAAAGCACTGGATTTACAGTCCAGCCCACCTCTCCAACTGTGGCGCACCCCCAATTAGTTATGAGAAATGAGCCGATGGAGGGATTCGAACCCCCGACCCGCTGATTACAAATCAGCTGCTCTGGCCAACTGAGCTACATCGGCATATGTCAATAAATCATTATGCTTTCTTCTAAGCGAATGCAAAAATAGGCTTTTTACATTAATATGTAAATGAATTTTTCATTTTTTTAGCCTCTGGCTCTAGGATGGCTATCTTTATAAATAGACCTAAGCTTTTCTATGGAATTATGAGTATAAACTTGGGTCGCCGCTAGACTAGAATGACCAAGTAGCTCCTTTACTGCATTTAGATCCGCTCCATTATTCATCAAATGAGTCGCAAAAGAGTGACGAAGGATGTGCGGAGAACGCTTTTTAGCTGTAGAAATTTGCTTTATTTGGTTCGTGACTAGGTTATATACCAGCTTAGGATAGAGCTTTTTTCCTTTATCGGACAACAACAAATAGTCATCCTGCTCTTCAAATTCACTATCTCTCAATTCCTTATAGAGACTAATTTTGTCTAAAAGTTTTGCCGAGACAGGTATCAGCCGCTCTTTATTGCCCTTTCCAAGGACCTTAATCTGAGCATTATGCTTGTCGATATCTCTATCTCGTAGATTAATGAGCTCACTTCTACGCATCCCTGTGCTATACAGTAACTCCAGAACCAGTCTGTCACGCAAAAAATGGAAAGAACTACCCGATTCTTCATTATCGAATAACTTATGCATATTCTGCTCTTGGATGATAGCTGGTAGTTTTTTGGAGTTCTTAGGAGGAATTATTTTTAAAGTTGGGTCGGTTTCGATATGGCCAAGCCTCCTTAGATAATTACAGAAAGAACGCAGACTCGAAAGCTTTCTATTAATAGATCTGACTGAAACACTATTATTTATTAAATCTACCATCCATGACCGTATGTGAGCATGCTTAGCTTCTGTAGCCTCTACGTCTCCGTAAAATGCATTCATAAACAGCTCGAACTGCTGAAGATCGTTCTTGTAAGCCAATATTGTATGGCGAGAATATCTTTTCTCTGATTCAAGATAATCCAAAAACTGCTCAATCATATAACAAACATATTATAAAGAATAGTAATATGTAATACTATACCAAGTTAGTTGCATATTGTCTGTGACACTTAAGTCTCTGACTCTTTCTGTAGTTTCCCATTTATTAAAAGACTCTGTACATTTGGAGATGCGGTTTTTGAAAATCTTGATAATACTAATCGTCATAGGCTTGACCTCTTGTGGAGGCGAACAAGGACAAGCAGTTGCAACGAAGACCAAACAAATAGAACCAGTATTTGCAGAAATCTCTTCTGGGAAGAGTGGTATTAAATTCAGCAATACCATGGATCCTGACATGGCAACACTAGAAAATTTATTTGACTTTGATTATTACTACAATGGCGCTGGAGTAGGTATCGGAGATATTAATAATGATGGACTCCAAGATATTTTCTTTGCGTCCAATGAAGGGAAAAACACCTTATACCTTAACGAAGGAGATCTTACTTTCAGAGACATAACTGAATCTTCAGGCATCAATACCAAAAACAAATGGTCCAACGGTGTCACCTTTGTAGACATTAATAATGATGAGCTACTAGACATTTACATTACACAAGGAGGTCCGTATCAAGAAAATGAGCGGTCTAATCTTCTATTAATCAATCAAGGCAACCTCACTTTCAAAGAGGAAGCTAGTACCTATGGTCTGGCAGATAAGGGTATAGGCACCCAAAGCGCTTTTGCAGATTTTGACAATGATGGGGACTTGGACTGTATTGTTATGAATGAAGCTGAACTTTATGGTTATAATGTAGAGCAATTTTTACAAAAAGCTAATTCAAATAAAGAAACCCTTTATTTCAATAGCTCTCATATATATGAAAATAGAAACGGTTTATTCGTAGACATAACAGAAAGTGCTGGACTACTCACACCTTCCTTTGGTCTAGGCTTACTCATATCGGATTTCAACAATGATAATTTACCAGACATCTACATGGCTAATGATTACTATTTGCCAGATCGAATTTTCATAAATAAAGGTGGGCTCACTTTCTCAGAAGAGCATAAAAAGAAATCCAACCAGATGTCCTTCTTTGGCATGGGAGTAGATGCCGGAGATATCAATAATGATAATTACGAAGACTTATTCGTCTTGGATATGGCATCTAGCGATCACTACAGATCAAAAACATTAATGGCGTCAATGGATACAGATGAATTTGATTTGTTAAGCAAACAATTGGATTTCGGGTATCAGTATATGTTCAATAGTCTACTACTAAATGATACCAAAGGGCGGTTCAATAATATCGCTCACATGGCAGGTGTCGCTATGACGGACTGGAGTTGGGCTGGAATAATTCAGGACTATAATCAAGATGGTTACAGAGACATTATAGTTACAAATGGATACAGAAAATATGGAACGGACAACGATTTTAAGAACAAAGTAAAAGTCACAAAAAGCAAATACAATAATCAAGTTCCACTAGAAATAAAGCAAAGTCTTTATAATGAAATGCCTGAAGAGAAAATGAAAAACATTCTATATCTCAATAATCAAGATTTAGGTTTTACGCAAGCAAGTGATGCAGCAGGTGGTTTTTCGACTAAAACATTTTCCAATGGTGCAGCCGCAGGAGACCTAGATAATGATGGTGATATAGATCTCGTAATAAACAATATAGATCAAGCTGCAACTTTACTTGAGAATCAATCATCCTCTGCTGGTCAAGCTTGGCTAAAATTTAGCTTCAGCACAGACATCCAAGACTTGTTGCCGCTAGTCAGTGTATATAAAGACGACCAAAAATGGTCACAGATCGTAAGACGGACTAGAGGGTACATGAGTAGTTGTGAACCTATAGCACATTTCGGCTTAGGAAAAATAGAAAGTATCGATTCTGTAGTCATAACCTGCCAAGGCAAGAGACAGGTATTTAGAAATATCAGCCTTAATGAAAGCATCCAGATAGATAAGATTACAGACAGTCCAGGACAATCTTTAGTCGAACAATCGGAGGCATTTACAAAGCAATCCATTAGTAGCCTTAAACTATTTGTAAAGCATAAAGAAAACGCCTACAATGATTTTGCAAAAGAAATCCTACTGCCGTACAAGCAAGGAACCAGAGGTCCTCTGATAACTAAATTAGGCAACCTTGATACAGCTACTCCAGAATTATTCTATGGAAATGCCCTGGGTGCTAACTCTGCGGTTTTTACAGTCGAAAATGGTCTGCTTTCCAAGAACAGTACGGTTACACAAAATCTTGATGGAGAGATCTCAGCGATAATTAGTTTGGATCTGAACAAAGATGGAATCTTAGATTATGTAGTAGGTACTGGTGACAATTCAGAAACTGACAATTCTGATATCTACCAAAACTACTTGCTCATGAGTAAGAGTGGAGCTTACACTAAACAAATTCTTCCCGGTCTAGCTAATACCGGAGACATTGTACATGCAGATTTTGATAATGATGGATATGAAGAATTCATTATTGGCAACAGAATCATTCCACAGAAATTTCCTTTAGCTGCAGAGACCCAATACTTTGATAACAGAGAAGGAAAAATATCTTATGACAAAGAAAAGTCTGCCTTTCTTTCCAGCTTAGGTATCGTCAATGATATGGCGGTTTCCGATATCGATCAAGATGGACTTCCTGATATAATCATTGCTTCAGAATGGGAACCTATCAGAGTCCTGCTCAATAGGGATGGTGGCTTTTCTGAAACAAAGTCTTCCTTCTCCAAGCTGGCTGGATGGTGGTACAGCATAGAAGAACTAGACATAAATAAAGATGGGTTACCAGATTTTGTCTTAGGCAACTTGGGAGTTAATTCTAAGTACAAGGTGAGTGAGAAGAAACCTCTTAAGGTATACGCCGATGACTTTGATAATTCTGGCAGCTTAGACATAGTCTTATCTAAAAAGTACAATGATGAATATGTCCCACTGAGAGGTAGAGAATGCAGCTCAGAACAGATGCCTTTTGTCGCAGAGAATTTCAAAACATATGACCAATTTGCAAAAGCATCACTAGTAGATGTCTATGGTTCTATGGATAATAAATACCAAAAGAAAAGTACAGAATTCAGGCATGTCATACTGGTCAATCAGGGAAATGGAAAATTTAACGTAGAACATCTACCTGCTATTGCGCAAATGACGCCGGTTCTAGATATGGTAAAGTATGATCTGAATAATGATGGCTCAGAAGATATTATTGCAGCAGGCAACATTTACAACACCGAAGCTGAAACACCAAGATTAGATTACAACTCTGTCGTGGTAATGATTTCAGACGGCAAAAGCAACTTCAAAGCTATACAAGGATCGCAATTGGGCATTCACTTAAGTGGGGCTGCAAAGTCTTTAGAAATAGTTGAGAAAGGAGAGTCTTCGTATCTAATCATTGGAATTAATAATCAGATTCCTGAAGTTTATCTGATGAACACAATCAGTTTTTGACAAACGGAAAACTATAAGTTCGAGCATTACTATCTACCATCACTGCAAAGTAAAAACCTGATTCTAAATTTCTCAAATCAATCTCAGTACTTTTCCTAGAATTACTAACCATCTGCTGGCCTAGACTGTTATAAATATGGATACTAAAATCAAAAGCTGATAAATCTACATCACTCGCTGTTCTTAGAAATCCCTCAGCATAATAAAATGGAATCCTAAGCGGCGCATCTTCGTCCTTAGTAGCATTGACTCTGCAATCGAGATTTAGAGGATTGATTTCTATACTGGGTGCTTTTACGGATACATCCAGCCCATCAAATCTAAAGTCATCTACAGCATACTTGCTAACATTGAAGGTACTACCTATAACGCCGCTACCTTGTTCGATAGGACCAAACAAAGAGACAGTTCCTCTGTAATGCCAGACAAGCTCTAAGTCGGAATTCAGTTCATAAATTCTTGTATTATTACCCGAGCAGATAAGAAGATTTCCATTAGGCAAGATCTCAAAACTAGAAAGAATCGGAGAGTCAAATTCAAAATCCATATTCAGGTCCACATAGCTACTATCTATAG
>CAYNJK010000100.1:0-4763 GCA_964397575.1 uncultured Saprospiraceae bacterium | reverse complement strand
ATCCTCGTCCTTCCATTATCAAACAAACTTATGCGATCATCTAAAAATCTGGCATTGTGTTGCCCATCGAATAGTGTCTCTCCCGAATCATTATATATGAGTTCATTACCAAATCGGAAAAGCAAATCTCCACCGAAGCCACCTTGTCCTCCTTCTGAGCTGCTAGCCTCTTCAATAGTGGTACTGTGATCTATCACCCATATCTCATTTAGATTCCTTACACTAAGTAAGATCTGATCATTCTGTTCATCATAGTCTATAGAATTAATATGCAACCAGTCGTCATCATCATCGCCGGGAATATTAACATCTATCCGTCTAGGGCTAGGGCTAGAAATAAAGTTGGGCAAGCTAGGGTCTACGCTTTGTACAATATGATCGATGGCGTGCCACTCCCATATAAGTTCATAATCTGAAGATCCTGATGGAGCTATCTCATATACAACTTCAGACCAGAACTCCTCCATATCTGTATTCTGAAAACCAAGGGAAAGCAGAAAAGCTCTATCTATTTTTTCCCAGGCAGTGTACAAAATATTTCCATTAGGCATGATATGAAAATCATGATGAGCCCCAGGCAACTCTGCTTGCCATAAAAGCTCTCCTGACCAATCTATCCTCTGAAGAAAACCTCCTGTACCAGAATGGCGAAATTCGTTATCGACTCTATTTGTACCCGTACGCCATAGATGCGCTTGATCATCTAGATAGGCTGCTGTTCCTGGTGTAAATTCTGATGGCCACTGATTAATTACTTGTCCACAATTATTTATTAGGTAAGTATCTGTAGACTCTAGCGGTGCATATAAAGTAAAAGCCTCATATGCCTGATCTGCTTCCAAGGCAAACAGACCTACTGTCTGGCCTTGTCCGAAAATCGAGCAAAGAATAAAACATTGAAAAATGGTGAGACAAACTTTCATAATATAAAAATAGGAGCTCCAAATTAATGAAGCTCCTATCAAATTTATTTTGGACTACAATTCTATTGTTTAGTCAAAATCATTCGTGTTTCAGTGTCGCCTGTTTGACCTCCACAACCACCACTAGCAAAACCTTCATTAAATATCAAGGTTATCACAGAGTCATCAGAAAGATCAAGAGGAGCTCCTACAGCGATTCTGTTCTCATCTAACACAGGACCGAACATGATGCCTCCACCTCCACAGCCTAGGCCGTTAGAGTCCATCAATTCGTATACTGCCTGATCACAAACTAAATCAAATCTCGTTATATAAGGTCCGAATCCACCGATACCAGGAAGTACAAGTGACTCAAACGTTCTCAAGGTAGAAGAACCAGGTACAGTAGAAACAGTTACTTCCAGACCATCTTGGTAAGGAGGTCCATAACCAAGACCTGCATCTCCATCAAATGTTAATACATAGTTTCCTACAAACCTGTCATTAGGCTGAGGACAAGTCAACTTTCCGTTGAAATCAAAGTAACCTTGGAAGGCACTACCCCTTACAGTACCTGTAGAGTTAGTAGATCCATAGCTCACACCATCTACAGTGTTTACTTGACCAAAGAAAGAAAACTGGTCTCCTGCACTTACATCATCTAGAGACAAACCGAATACACTAAGTACTTCAGTTAGCGGAATAGAAACTCTTGCGCCTCTATTGCCATTTCTAGATTCTGTAAAGTCAGTAATAGTTCTGAATACTGCACTAGGCTGAGAATTATCACCATTACCGGGTGTATTATCATTAAACTGTGCATTTATCACATACTCAGTAACTTGGTTACCGTTATCGATATCTACGAAGTCTACTTCATATTCCAAAGCTGTAGTAGCAGCATTTTCCAGGTCATACTCACCTGTAAATAGCTCTACTAGTCTTATATATGAACCTATGGTCGCTTTATCAAAAGTCAACACTGGTCCTAGCTCGTCATCGGCACAACTTGCAAAAAGCAAGCAAGCAAATAGTGAGCAATAAATTAATCTTTTCATTTTAATAATAATTTATAATGTGTTAACGAATGAATCCAGCAGGATTTGTATCCCAGAAAACTTGTGTCGTTGTCTCTCTCTGACTGACATTTGCATTTCTTGTTACAAAGCTATTTGGATATGGCATAGTTCTAGGGAATGAAGCTGTAGCTGCAGCACCTGGATCAATAAGTGGTGCCATATTATTTGGCTTACCAGTTCTTCTATACAGGTTATAAGCTTCTATACCATTACCGAAAGAAGCGATATAATACTCTTTCATAACAACGTCCAACTTGTCAGAAGCTGCATCGTATCTATCCAAGACAGCAGTGACATAATCTGTAATTATACTGTCGCTAGGTATTAATGTGTTGGCTAGGATATCAGACCCATCCATTGGATTGCTACCAATAACTCTAGTAAGTGTCGCTGCCGGAATCAATGATTCGAAACTTAGTACTTTAGAAATAGAAGCTCTTACTCCTAATTCTAATTGCTCACGTGCATCTTCTCCCGTACCTGCTTCAAGAGCTGCTTCAGCTCTTAAGAAATGAGTGAAGGCAGCACTCCAGATAGGATGAATGCCTTCTCCAAGTCCACCTTGGTCTCCATCCGTCTGAGTAAAAGAGAAACTGTTGTCATCCCATGATCCACCTGCTGGATAAACACCATACTCTACTCTGTTAGGACCATCAGGTGGTATACCTTGTCCATTACCATGGTCTCTACCCATATATCCTGCTGCAGAAGCTAGGCAGAAAGGCAGATTTGGATCCACCGCAAGTACATGATCTAGAGCACCTGGAGGAACAGCGTCGAAAGGAGTTTGTGTAGCAACACAGTCCCAATTATTCAAATCTATGCTCGCCTCTGTAAACGATGGCTGCTGTCTATAAAAATAGAATCTCGTTCTTGGGTCTGGTACTTCCTTTTCTCCTACTAATAACCACATGAAGTAGTTGGCCATATAGCCACCATCATCTGCTTCATAGTCACTTCTATATCCAGGGTGACGTGAGTCAGGATCAGTTCTTTCTGATCCAAAAGGGAAATCAAAGTCATCAAATCCATCAGCACCAATAAAATTTCCTTCACTGATTATAGCAGCTATCTTGCTACCTGCTTCTGAATCTACTAATCTGGTATTGTTGTAAATACGCATTTTTAACGAATTTGCCAATGCCACCCATGAAACAGGATCCCCTCCAAAAAAGATATCATTTGTAACAATTGGTGGTGACTCTGCGTTCAATAATTGTGCAATTGCTTCGTCTAGCGCAGCTTCTGCAGCAGCATAAACAGCTGAACCAGAATCAGTAACTGGCGAGATAATATCAGTCCCTTGGAAGGCTTCAGCAAATGGCACATCACCAAATAAATCTACCAATGAGGTCATGACATATGATCTCATAATTTTAGAAGCTGCAGAAACCCCAGCAAAGGCTGGCTGGTCTGCTACTAAGGCTTCTAAGGTTACAGCATTTTGCATTACCCCAGTTCCTGTATAGGCATCTAACCAGATATCATCAAAACTCTCCGCAGTCAAAAAAGTGTTGTAAAAGAAAGAGTTCATATGTCTCTGTCTAGTTATAGGCTGCGTTTCTTCCAAAGACTCAGAGACAAACTCTCCTAGCCCCAACTGTATAGCATTAAATAAAAATGCTGGTTCTGTTTGGTCGACTGACGGTGCATTTGGATTCTGATTGATGTCCAAATCCGTCAGATTACTACACGATAGCCCAATAAAGACTAGCGCTAGTAATGTTAATTTATATGTAAATTTCATGTGTATCAATTTTTAGAATTTAGCATTTAGGGAAACTCCAAATCTTCTTGAAGTAGGACCTGTAAGAAGATCAAAACCTCTTCCATTACCAACACCTAAACTCAATACCTCAGGGTCAAAGTTTAGCCCTTCAGGGAAGTTTACTGCGTTGTACCATATGTTGTTTCCATATACTTTTACTGAAAGATCTCTAAATGGAGAACCTTCAAAAATGCTGTCTGGGAATCTATAAGAAGCAGAAATCTCTCTGATTCTAATGTTTGTAGCATCAAATACCGCACCTTCATCAGCTGCACCGAAGGCAGAGAACCATGCATCACCTGCATAAGTCTGAATGTTATTAGGTGTATCATCAGCCAATACGCCTGGAAGTACGATAGGTAGGAATCTATTGAAATCCGTATCGATAGTATTACCTCTACCTAGAAGCGTAAGTGCTGTTGCAGAATAAACATCACCACCATCTTGGTAAGCCATCTGTATGTTGAAGGCAAAGTTTCCTATACTTATAGTATTTATCCAATCCAGAGTGAAATTAGGATTAGGGTCACCGATATTAACTGGCTCACCAGTTTCATCATACTCACCTAAAGAATTTACTACAGGATCTCCATTGTCATTTGTTACGAATGCTGTTCCATAGATAGAACCATATGGTTCTCCTGGAATTGCATAGTTTCCAAGACCGTTAAATCCAGCAATTACAACCAAATCAACTCCATCGATAATAGACTCTACAGTATTTTCATTATGTGTAAAATTGAAAGTAGAAGACCAGTTTACTACTCTTGTAACAGGTCTTACTGTCAATCCGATTTCTACACCATTGTTAGATACTGATGCACCATTTACAGTAGTAGAATTATACCCAGTAGAAGGGTCAAGAGGTAGATTTATCAATAAATCTTCTGAGTTCTTGCTGTATACTGATGCATCTAAAGTAATTCTGTTCTTGAATAAGTTGGCTTCTACACCAAACTCAAGTTCGTTAATTTTCTCCGCTTGTAGATTTGGATTACCTAATACAGTACTTAC
>CAYNJK010000099.1:0-10027 GCA_964397575.1 uncultured Saprospiraceae bacterium | reverse complement strand
GAAAGAAGATTAGCTCTGGTAGATTTGCAATTGTTTGATTACTACTTCGATAAGTTAGATGTAACTCAAGCTGAGTTGCTTATCAAAAGCCTTTCATCGAGAATGGAAAATGCCGAGTTGGAAGATCTCGAAGTGGACTTGATTACTAGAACTATCGCCTACCATGAACTACTGAAAGAATACAAAGAAGCTCTTAAGTTTGCTGATCTCTGTCTGGACAAAAGTGCCTTATCTCGTTCTATAAAAGATGATGCTGAATGTCACCTACTGAAAGGAAAAATCTTGTTCGACTTAGAAAAATTTGAGGATGCCATCTCAGAGTTTAATAGTTCTGTTGCATCTCTGAGCCGTATTCCTTTTAGCAAATTGCGACTACAAGCTTACGATCTGCTAGCTAAAAGCTATAACAAAACTGATGCGCCAGAATCAGCCTTTTATTTTGCTCAGAAATATTCAGACTTACAAGATAGTATACTGAACGAAAACCGTGTTTTGGCAATCAATAATATCACCTATAAGTACGAGTCCAAAGAAAAGGCTGCTGAGATAATGTCACTGGAAAAAGATAAGGCCTTTGTGCAAAAAAGTAATCAACAACAAAAGCGGGCCCTTATAGTACTAGCACTAGCTCTGGCAGGTTTGCTGTTGGGTATCTATTATATCATAAGATTCTACTCAGATAAGATACAAGCTGCGAAAATCATAGAAGAGCAGAACAAGAAAATCAATCAACAAAAAATAACGGAGCTACAGGATAGAATACAGATAAACTCTATGCAATCTATGATCACAGGGCAAGAAGTAGAAAGAGAAAGGATTGCAAAAGACCTGCATGATAGCCTGGGAGGATTGCTTTCTACTATTAAACTTCAGATTAGCGGCATACGTAAAGAGGATAATGCAAGTATTCCTGAGGTCACTCATGCTACCAAGTTGCTAGATGTAGCCGTGTCAGAGATAAGAACAATCTCACAAGATCTTCAGCCAGGCGCTTTAAAGAGACTAGGAGTGGTCTCTGCAATCAATGACCTGGTAAATAGATATCAATCCAAGAATGGTCCTGAAATTAACTTCCAGCATTATGACTTACCTACAGATATAGATCAGAGTTTTGCAATGGGCATATACCGGATCGTACAGGAGATTCTAAATAATGCCATCAAACATGCGCAGGCCTCAGAGATATTTGTACAACTCAATAAGGAGGATGATAATATTGTCATTCACATAGAAGATGATGGCATCGGTTTTGACCCAAATAAAAAATACAAAAGTATGGGGCTGGCTAATATTCGCTCTAGGGTTAACTATCTCAGAGGCTCTATCGATATAGATTCTAGAATCGGAGAAGGCACTTCATTTCTGATTCACTTGAATAGTAAATTTAACGAACCAGCGCAGGACCTGGCTTAAGTAGTGATTGTGGACAAGCAGTTGCAATTACCTTCCCCAGTCACTAAGTTTTTGTTTGAAAACAATTACGGTTGTCAACTATTTATCAAACGAGAAGAACTTATCCATCCAGATTTTGGTGGAAATAAGTGGCGCAAGCTGAAATATAACATAGAAGAGTTTAAGAGAGGAAATTATTCTAGAATAATCACTTTTGGCGGTGCCTTTTCTAATCACATCGCTGCTACAGCAAAAATCTGTCTAGCAAATAAAATTCCGTGTACTGGAATTATAAGAGGGGAGTTGTCTGACCCCCGTAACCCGACACTTAATGCGGCAAAAAAGGCTGAAATGGAACTGATTCATGTTTCAAGGTCGGAATATTCATTGAAAGAAAAATCAGAAATATTTACACAACTTATAAAGAAATACGAACAGCCATTTATAATACCTGAGGGTGGTAGCAACGCTTATGCTATACGCGGTGTTTCTGAGTTGGTTTCTGAGTTGGAAATCCAAGGTCTGATCTGCGATTATATTGTTGTTTCTGCTGGCACGGGAATGACGGCTAGTGGAATTATTTCCGCAACCCCAAAGTCCACTAAGGTAGTTGTAATTAATGCTCTAAAGAACAAGGGACTCTCTAAGGCTATAGAGTCATTTCTTCCCTTTTCTGCCACTAACTGGGAGATAAATTCTGATTATACTTTCGGTGGTTTTGCCAAAGTGACAGATGAACTTATACAGTTTGCTGACGACATTTTTGCTAGGCACCAGCTCCGATTAGATCCTATATATAATGCAAAGGCCTTTTATGGAACTTTGGATCTTATAGAAAAGGGGTATTTCCCCGCAGATGCAAGAATCTTGTATGTATGCACTGGTGGCTTACAAGGAATTACCGCCTATAACTATATGGCAAAAAGTGACAGTAAGCGCTTGTCTTACTGAGTTGTGACAACCTTTTCTATTACTTTAGAAAAATGTGCATGTTCCAAGGCTAGCACCTTGCTCGCGATGCGGTCTGGTGTATCTGTACTGAGCAACTCTACTCTTTCCTGAAAAATGATGGTGCCTTCATCATAGGCGGGGTCTACATAGTGGATGGTTATACCTGATTGTCTCTCGTTGTTGTCGAAGACTGCTTGATGAACGTATTTCCCATACATGCCTTTTCCACCATACTTAGGAAGTAATGCTGGATGTATGTTTACTATAGCTTTTGGATATGCGGTGACTAGGAATTCGGGTATTAACAGTAAGAAACCTGCCAATACTATAAAGTCTATTTTGTGCTGGGTAAGCAAGGCAAGTGTTGAGCTTTCATCTCTTAGTTGTTGCTTGGAAAGCAGTGCAGAAGAAATGTTATGATTTTTGGCTCTTTCTAGAACAAATGCAGCATCGTTGTTGCTGATAATAAGCCTAATTTCTGCAACCGAATTATCCTGAAAATGTGCTATGATTTTCTCAGCATTAGAACCTCCTCCTGAAGCAAAAATTGCTATTCCTTTCTTCATCTTTAGAAGGCTCCCTTATTTTATTTTGCTGTATTCGGGGGTTCTGGCAGGATCCATTTTGACCATCATTTCGAATATTTTAGACTGATCTCCTCTGCTTGCTCCTTTATAGATTTCTACGATTTCTTTTCTTTTAGAATCGCAAAACATCTGAATAATGGCGCTATTCAGAAAAGAAGTATGTACCTGATTAATAGCAGTAATGGCACTGCTCATAACGGCCCTTGATTTGGCTGCGTCTTCGTACATCTTATCCAGACTTTTTACATGATATTCATATAGAGCTTGTCTGTAAGGTCTTGCACGAGGATCCAGCATTTCTTTTACAACATTGAATCGACTCAACCTGTCTCTGGTAGATCCATCCCAGCCAGTACCTTCCACTACAGTAAGCGGCAAGGTGCTTATAATATTCTGCGCTATCTGAAAATAGGTGTCACCACCACTAGGAGAAAATGAATCATAATCAAAGGCCAGAATCATATAAGAGTAGAAAGTGAGCAAAGAGGACAGCGGGTCGATATAGTTATTGAAACTATTCTGTATCGGTTGAAATTCCCGATAAACAAATCTTACCCCATTATCAGCAAAACTAAATATTTGAGTCTTAGTGTTACTCTTGTAGATAGGGCGGACAGCTTGTACAAAGAAGTCTGCTACAAATGCTGTCGGTGATATTTCTTCTTTTATATTGATATTGACACTGGCTTCTATCTTTTCATGATCCTCAAACTCGTCTTCTGTCCACTTCGTATTATTATAAAAGTTAGTCAGATCCTGCTCTAAGGACTTGAATACCTGTGGGTCTACAGTGACAAGATTTGGTGCTGATATCTTTACTGTTACATTAAGCTCTTGTCCAGTAAGACAGTGACTAGCAAGTGAAAGGACAAGGATAAATAATAGATGTCTCATAAATGATAAACTAAGTTTTACTACTTCTTAACGTAATTTGTTACTAAAGTATTGACTATATCTTCTGCGACTTCCTCTTTTGATTTTAACTCGTAGGCTAAGGTCTGGTTGTCGTCTGTAAAAACTGTGACTTTATTGGTGTCATGCTTGAATCCGGCACCTTTGTCTTTGGTGGTATTCATCACTATCATGTCAAAGTTTTTCTTCTTTAGTTTGGCTTTGGCATATTCTTCCGCCTTTTCTGTCTCTAAAGCAAAGCCCACATGTATCTGCCCTTTCTTTTTTATGGCACCCATGGCCGCTGCGATGTCCGTTGTTTTTTCTAGTTCCAAGGACATAGAATTACTCGCTTTCTTTATTTTTTCAGTTGCTACAGACACAGGTTTGTAATCTGCTACGGCTGCTGCAAAGATTGCAATATCGGCAGAGCCATGCAGCTTCTTTGTAGCTTCATACATTTCTGTTCCAGATACCACATTGATAATTTCGATCTGCTTTTCAGTTATATCCAGTCCATTAGGTCCTAGTATCATGGTGACCTTGGCGCCTCGATTGAGCACTGACTTAGCTAGGGCATAACCCATTTTTCCACTACTGTGATTACCTAGGAACCTTACTGGATCTATAGGTTCGTAAGTTGGTCCTGCGGTAATAATGACTTTTTTTCCACTCAGTACCTGTTCCGGACTCAAGTCTTTGTCTAATCTAGCTACTATGTCTTCAGGCTCCGCGAGGCGTCCTTTTCCTACTAGACCACTAGCTAATTCCCCATCTACTGCATCTATGAGTCGGTTGCCATATTCTTGGAGAAGGCCGATGTTTTTCTGTGTTGCAGGATGTAGCCACATATCTCTGTCCATGGCTGGTGCAAAATATACGGGGCACTTAGCGGAAAGATATACCGCTGTAACAATATTGTCACTAATGCCATTGGCCATTTTCCCAAGGGTAGTTGCAGTTGCAGGAGCAACCAACATCGCATCAGCCCATAGACCGAGTTCTACATGGTTGTTCCATGCATCTCCATCTATAACGTCAGTGTGAACGGGATTCTTGGATAAAGTGCTTAGAGTAAGAGGACTTATAAATGCGGTGGCAGAAGGGGTCATAATGACCTTCACTTCAGAACCTGCTTTGACAAGTAAGCGGACGAGTAACGCAGCCTTATAAGCTGCAATACTACCCGTAACGGCAAGAATAATTTTTTTGCCCTCCAAAAAGCGAATGTTTTCTAGGTAAGTGAGATTAAGCTAAATCTTTCTCTTCGTCTCTATCTCTGTATCTCACCTCCAGATTATCTTCTAGATATTCATTCATGGAAATTACTGCAGCATTAGGCAGTTTTTCATAGAACTTAGATATTTCTATTTGTTCCTTGTTTTCCTGAATTTCCTCTATCGTTTCAGAGTTTACTGCAAACTCTTCTAATTTACCATGTAGCTCATGCTTGATATCTACAGCTAATTGCTTGGCTCTAGACGCCATAATAGCTAAAGCTTCATAGATGTTATCTGTTTTGGCGATAATCTCCTTGATATCTCTTGCCTTGGCACTAGGATCTATACTCTGAACTTGATTTTTTATATCAGCCATTTGTGAATCTTTTTAATTCGTTTTTACAATACTTTATAATATTCTGGACCTCTCTACGATACTGTGATTTTTCGTATCGCTGGAGGAATTTTTCGCTTCTTTCTATAGAATCATCGAGACGATCTTGCATCTTATTATAGACACTATTTTTGGCTAGCTCTGAGCTCGACTTTATTATTAGAAATCTCAATTCTTCTGATCTCTTGGTTTCTGGAAAATCTTTTATCGTATTCTCCAAAGAGGTCATCGCTGCCTGATAGTCCTTTAGATCAAAATACAATTTTCCTTGCTCGTAAGATTTGTTTTCGAGCTTCAGCCTTAGTTCGTCCATAAGAGCATTGCACTCCTCTACACGTGGGCTATTTGGATAAGTATTTATAAATGTTTGGAGATCTTCTAATGCTTTCTCAGAAGGTTGCTGATCTAGCTTATGACTAGGGGACATTCTATAATTAGAAAAGGCAGACATGAAGGCCATCTCTTCTTTCTTAGGGGAGTTGTAGAAAGTCTTGGTAAAATTCTCAAAGTAGTGGGAAGCGAGAATATATTCATTGGTGTTGTAGAAGGTATACGTGTAATTGTAGAATAAGTCTTCTGCTTCTTTTTTTCCACGATAAAAAGGAATTACCAACTCGTAGAGGCCTTGGGCTTTTATGTATTCTTCATTTTCGAAATATTCATGCGCAGCAGCCAAAGTTTTCTCTGGATCATTGCTAGATCTTATTTTCTCAAAGTTCGATTTGCATCCTATACTAAGGAAGGCAAGAACTGTTACGGCATAAATGAGAGACCTCTTTTTCATAAAGGATGCAAAGGTAATTTATTTTGACAGAATAAACAACGACTTATTCTGAACGAAAGCATTGATAATCACTGCTTTATGTAATTAAACTTTAAGATATAATTAAGTAAATTCCAATAGTTTGGAAACCATTTTGCGATCATTCATCAGTCTAGGTACCTTATTCTGACCACCGAGCTTGCCTTGACTCTCCATATATCGTCTAAATGCACCTTTAGGCATGGGTCTAATTTTTAGTGTCTGGAGCACATTTCCAGAAAGCAGATCATGATAGTAGATGTTCTGTCTCGCTATCTCTTCATCAAGGTCAAAGGAAATCAAGTCCAGTTGTTTTGGAATTTTTTCAAACTCTATAAACCATTCATGGTAAGGGAGACCACCTTCTGGGGGCTGTACCTGTGGTGCCACTGTGAATTCATTAATAATAAGTCTGTGTTTTCTGCTTATGAGGTCTATCGCTTCTTCTACTTCTTTTGCAATTACATGCTCTCCGAAAGCAGAGATGAAGTGCTTTATACGGCCACTGACCCTTATTTTATAGGGTTCTAGAGAAGTAAAGCGGATGGTATCCCCAATATTATAAGCCCAGAGACCAGCATTGGAGCTGATGATTATCGCATAATCTTTATCCAGTTCTACTTCAGATAGACTCAGCCTGGTAGGGACATTCTTGTTTATTTCTGCTAGAGGTACAAACTCGAAATACATACCGGCGTTGGTATTCAAAAGGAGGCCTGGATCTTGGTAATCATTCTGGAACGCAATAAATCCTTCAGATGCTGGATAAGTTTCTAAGCTATCTATATGACTGCCATGCAGCTGATTCATAAGCTCTTTGTACGGAGAATAATTGACACCACCGTATACAAACAGCTCTAACTTTGGGAAGATTTCATTTATACTTGATTTGCCAGTCTTGTCTAGTAGGCGTTCGTAATACATTTGTACCCATGGTGGAATGCCTCCTATAAGACGGAGGTCTTGGTCATGCGTTTCTTCTACTATTCTTTCCAACTTCGCCTCCCAATCTTCTATGCAATTGGTTTTGTAAGAGGGTAACTGATTGGGCTTCAGCCAAGAAGGGATTTCATGATTCACTATACCAGATAGTCGCCCGGTCTTGATGCCAGCTGTATTTGATAATACTGGTGACCCAGAGATGAACATCAGTCGTCCATCGAAGATTGCTTTCTTGGTCGTGTGGACATAGTTGAATACAGCTTTGCTAGCAGCCGTGATATGAGGTCTTATCGAGTCATTGCTTATCGGAATGTATTTGATACCACTGGTTGTACCAGAGGTTTTAGCAAAGTACTTAGGTCTGCCTGTCCAGAGAATATTTGCTTCTCCTGCGATGATTTTTTCTATGTAAGGCTTAAGTTGATCGTAAGATTTGACGGGAACGGACCTACTGAAGTCTTCCGCTGACTCTATTTTCTCAAACAAGTGATCTTTTCCAAATAAGGTCCCCTTGGCTTTGGATACAAGTTTTTTCCTCCACATTTCTTGGTCGTGGATGGCATTTTCAGCATCTCTCTTTATTCCCTTAGCTACATGCGCCGCATAGTATCTGAGTGCAGAATTTTTCAGGAAGCCCATAATGGTACAGCTGCTTAGAATTCTTGTATGAAATTACCCCAGGCCCAGCCTTCGGTTCCAGCATATCTGATTTTGCACCATTTACCGGCCTTTCCATTAAGGTAGTAGGTCTTAGTGTCGTAGAACATTACTTCCACTTCTGAGTTAGCAGGAATTCGCATGACAACAGAAGATGTCAGTGCAGGCTCTGACCTCATATTCATGGTTTCGCTGTCTACTATTATGATGCCTTTATTGTACTTGCCCAGTCCCTCACAAGCCTTTAGTTTTTCTTCTAAAGAGTTGATAATAGAATCCTTCTCTATTATAAGAAGTTCTTGATTTTTCATGTTTGGATTAGGAAGAGCAGAAAAGAAAGAAGATAGGACGTCGAGTGGGCTTTTCCTTGTAAAAATAGAAGTAACCAGCCATAGAGCAGTTATAGAAAATAGGACCAGATATACCCACCTGAAGATAGGATTACTCTGTTTTTGGCCGTACCTTTTTTTTGCCATTGGGATGTTTGGTTTACTTATAAGTTGTAAATGGCTGATTTACAACTGCTTCTATTGCGACACTAAAATAAGAAGATGTAATTTAATTTCTGAATTCTTCAATTGTGAATTTGAACAAGATGCACATTAAAAACGGAAATCCAAGGCCATGGACAAATGTAATAAGGTAAAGGAGAACCCACTTTGCAAACTCCACATTAAAAGATCTTACTCCACAGCAGGCAACCCTTCCACAAATTCTGGCTTCCTATAATTGAAAGAAAAAACTTGCAAAACTCGGAACTCATAAAAAGATGTCTTAGTGGAAGTAAGCGACATCAGCGCTTACTCTATGATAACTATTATGATTTGGCTTTCAATAAGGCCTATAGGTATCTTAATGATAGACAGGAGGCTGAGGATGCAGTAGTGATAGCTTACAATGAGGTCTTTCGTAATTTATTCAAGTTCAGATTGCACAATGAAGATTCACTAAAGAATTGGATACTGACAATAGTTACGAATGCAGCACTGAAAATTCTCAGGTCTAAGATAAGATTCACTGTGGAATTGGAAGTTGTAGAGGATCTAGCAGAGTCTGAGATGGAGACCGAGGACAACTCAGAAACGATAAGACAAATACATCAGATAGTAAAGACAATGCCAGATGGGTACAGAATTGTCTTCGTCATGTATGTATTAGAAGGCTACATGCACAAGGAAATAGCAGAGTTTCTAAATATTACTGTGAATACTTCTAAGTCACAGTTGTCAAAAGCTAAAACACATATAAGAACTAAGTTAAAGGTCAATAAGGTATGAATAACGATTTTAGAAGAAAGATGAATGAGCAACTCTCAAAGGATGCTGAGTCACGCAGTGGATCAAGCAAAGAAAAAATATGGTCCCGCTTAGATATTAATCATAAAGTTGAAACCAGTTCTTCTCTGCTTTGGAAAGTAATCTCCGCAATACTATTGTTACTGTTGATGTCAGGAACGGCTTGTTATTACTACGATAAAAAAGTAACTAGTAATTTAGTTATGCCGGTACAAATACCATCGGCTTCGGACACCTTGGAATTACAAATGGTGCAACAAGAAAATCGAAAACTACAAAAAGCAATAATGCAACTAAATTCTGAGATGGCTGCACTTAAAGAACAAATCCGTTCTGTAGAAATATCTGAAGAAGAAGCAGAAATACGCTACGTAGAAAAAGTAGTATACCTAAGTGATACTGTTCTAGTCAGATCTGATCCTATTACCATTTACAAAGATGTTATTGTAAGAGATACCCTTTATATCCCAGATTCTATTTTAGAGACAGAACCTGTTGCAGGTACACAATCACCCTTGCAAGAAGAAAGAATAAAGACCAGTCGTTCTGTACAGTTCGACTTGCGTAATCAAGTCAAAAAAGAACCAAGTAAAACAAAAAATAAGTCTAAGGGGGCGACCTATTTAGGTATAAAATAAAAAGAACAATTATGAAGAAACTTTCAATGATTATTGTCACAATTTTTTTCTGCTGCAACAATGCTGTAGGCCAAGAAGTGCAGAAGTCTGAAGACGCTTTTAAGAGTGGCAATACAACTCTGAGTCTCGTGAGGAAGTCTGATGAATTACCAAAATATATTGAGGTCTATGTTAGGACGGATAATTTCGTGAGCATTCATGTTCCTGATGGACTAGATTATGGATCCCGCTACGATTTAATTCCAACTCTGGAGGAAT
>CAYNJK010000098.1:0-10159 GCA_964397575.1 uncultured Saprospiraceae bacterium | reverse complement strand
ATATGCCACAATAAATTCAAGAATAAAAAAAAGATAACATTACCTCCCACAAATAAATTATTGCCTCGTGAGTAATTTTTTCATTCAAAAAGCACGAGCAAATTAAACAAAGTGGCTGCCTCAGTTCTAGGCAACCACTTTTTTTTCGCACCCAATCACCATTAATACCGCTCATCCATCACATACGGCAACCGCTCCATTTTATCCACCTCCAGACTCGGAAAATAAAAATCATCTACAATCTTACCCGTAATCAGATAGCAACCTTTACCTCTGAAGGGATATCTTGCCAGACTCGGTGGAAAATGTGTCGTATCAAAAAAATGACCACTGGCATCTATCCAGGTACCGAAGTTCATCAGCTTGCGATTAGAGGTGGTGACATTTTTCCGCGTAATGAAGTAACCGACCATTCGTACGCGGCTGCCTATATAAGATTTTAGATGTTTGACCTGGAGGTCACCTCGGAAATCTGTCTGCAGCAGATCAAAAGGTGAGCACAAAGGAAACCCCAGCAACTCCATCTCATCGAAGGCTTGCTCATGATTGACTTCTTCCATAACTGGTAATTCAAAATCTTCAGACTCTATGCCGAAAAGATGTCCGCTGCCGTTGTGCTTGATTTCAGGATTATGGACGGCATTCTTTTCCCACATAAGTTCGTACTTGTTCATCCCACTGAATCGGAAAGCACCGATACGGATAAGTAATTCTAGCTGATCCTTCTTGATCTCTACCCTACTGACAAAATCTTGCATACTCGTATAACTACCGTTATCTGTCCGTTCATTGATGATACGGATGGCTACGTTCTTTTCCAGTGAAGAGATATGTATAAAGCCGATATAGATTTCTTCTCCATAGATGCTGGTCAGATAGGTACTATGATTGATACAGGGAGCTTCTATCTTTGCGCCGCACATACGGGCCTCGTGCACGTAGACTTCTGTGGAATAAAACCCACCGAAGTTATTTATCACTGCCACCATAAATTCTAGTGGATAGTAGGTCTTCAGATAGAGACTCTGAAAAGACTCTACCGCAAAACTGGCAGAGTGGGCCTTACAAAAAGAGTAACCACTGAAGCTTTCTACCTGTCGCCATACTTCTAGCGTCAGTGCATCCGGGTAGCCTCTTTCTCTACAGTTTCTAAAATACTTTGCTTCTAGTTCTCGAAAAGTATCGGAAGACTTCTTCTTGCCAGACATGATGCGTCTCAGTACATCTGACTCATCCAGATCCAGTCCTGCAAAGTGATGGACTATCTTCATCACATCTTCCTGATAGACCATCACACCATAGGTCTCACCGAGATGCTCTTCGAAGATGGGGTGGATATAGGTAAAGGACTCAGGATGATGGAACCGATGGATATACTCCCGCATCATCCCAGACTTAGCCACCCCAGGTCGGATGATAGAACTGGCTGCTACTAGTGAGGTATAATTATCACAGCGCAGCTTAGTGAGCAGACCGCGCATAGCTGGCGACTCTATGTAGAAGCAACCGATGCAGTGTCCAGCTTTCAGTTTCTGTTTGACTTGCAGATCTTGCTTGATGGCTTCCACATCGTGGATATCTACAGCCTTGCCTTGATTGCGAGCGACGAGTTTTACGGAATCCTTTATGTGACCAAGACCGCGCTGAGATAAGATGTCGTACTTATGAAAGTGTAAGTCTTCGGCGCCGTACATATCAAAGTGAGTCACCGCAAATCCCTTAGGCATCATCTGCAGGGAAGTATGATAACTGAGTGGTTCTTCGCTGATAAGGATACCGCCCGCATGTATAGAGAGATGATTGGGGAAGCCCTCTATCAGCTTACCGTACTTAAATATGTGCTTGGCGAAAGGGTGGTGCTTATCGGTCGCATGGGGTTGCTGTACGATGAGGTCTATATCTGCCTTGGGGAGACCCAGCACTTTGCCCAGCTCTCTTATAATGGATTTGCCTTTGAAGGTGTTGTAGGTTGCAAGCAGAGCCGTATGCTCTTTGCCGTAGCGCTTAAAAATGTAATCGGTGACATCGTCTCGTTCGTCCCAGGAAAAATCTATATCAAAATCTGGTGGCGAGGTTCTGTGGGGATTGATAAAGCGTTCGAAATAGAGATCGAGATCCATCGGATCTACATCGGTGATATAGATATTAAAGGCGACGATAGAGTTGGCCCCACTGCCCCGCCCTACATGATGGTAGCCTGCCGTCTGCGCATAACGGATAATATCCCAGGTAATCAGAAAGTAAGCCGCGAAGCCGAGCTTATCTATCACCTGTAGTTCATTCTGGGTCCGTGCCATGGCTTTTCTGTCTCGCTCTCCATAGCGGCGGATACAACCATTTACGGCCAGCTTGGTCAGCAACTTCATATCACCAGCTCTGCTACCCGTAAAGGTCTGTCGGTTGTTCAGAGAAGTGTTATGCAACTCTATCTCACAGCTGTCTACTATGTGTCTGGTATTCTCGAGTATCTTGGGATAGTTCTGAAAGATTTGTTCTAGTTGTTCTGGACTGTA
The DNA here is from genome assembly GCA_964397575.1 of uncultured Saprospiraceae bacterium. GTDB lineage: Bacteria > Bacteroidota > Bacteroidia > Chitinophagales > Saprospiraceae > RFSX01. Next base: position 7,646 of record CAYNJK010000098.1, on the reverse strand, counting down.
TATTTTTTCAGAGCCTTTGGCGCAGTACTTCGGGTCTAGTTTTCCGAGTACGATATTAAGATCTATGCAGCGCAGCAACTTATGGGCTTTGTAACCTGTCTCGTCGAGAAAGGTAATGGGTGCAAAAACGACAAGCTTTTCTTGATGATCTTTTAGGTAGGAGGTAAAAAGATGATTGACCTCGCCGGGTCTGACGCCAATGTATTCGTTCTGACGGAGCTCGGCGATGGGTTTGGGTAATTTCCGATAGATCACATAGGCATGCTCAAAAGCTGGGGCTTGCGCAGGTATCGGCACATTGGCAATGGAATGCTGGGTCAGCCAGTCGTTCAGTTCTTTCCAGCCTTCTTTGTTTTTAGCGATGCCGACATAGGCAAACTTGGAGTCCTTGATACTGAAGACGGTGACGGGATTATCCTCGGTGGTATTGCGCTGAGCGGTCCTAAATTCTATGCCCAGCAGTGGTTTGATACCGTTGCTGCGACAAGCATGGATAAATTGGTAGGCACAGGAAGTGTTATTGATATCCGTGAGTACCATAGACTGGACACCTTGCGCGGCGGCGGCTTCTACGAGTGCCTTAGGTGAGAGGGTCCCGTACTTAAAGGAATAATATGTGTGGGCATTTAAATGGATGTACTTAGGTATTGTGGTTAGCTATTGGCAATGGTGCGGTGGAGGGAGTGGCTCTGCCACTAAGGTTCATGTGTTCTCTCATTTCTCTTACTGTTGTTATTGGCTAACAGAAGTTTTTCGGATCGCAAAAGAGCCTCAAAGAGGGATAAAGGTGGACCGAAGACTCTGTACTAGCTTAGGATAAAGCTATGTTGATATTTTCGACATATTATTGCCGATATATCAGGCAAATATGAAGCTTAGTGGCGAGAAATGGAAGGGATGTGGAAAAGTAAAAAGACCCATTATAGAGCTTTAGACACAGCTATCTCTCACATTTAAAAGAGAAAACTCAGCTGCCATCAAAAAATAAATACCGTTTTATCAACTAGATTAGTCTTTTTATATATAAACTGAAGGCCATAAGTGACAACTAGCCGACATATTAAAGCAGGTGGCATAAATTCGGAGAGTTCATCAGTACCCAAGCATAATAACCCCACCCTTCGACCAATTTTATTAAAATCACATAGATCCCCCCAAATGGACTATGCTGATAGTTAACAACAAAATGATTAGAGTGATCATGAAAAACCTATTTGAATCAATACTGGTATTTGTACTATTTACCAGTATTTGTTGCTCGGAATTACAAGCACAATCTGCATTAGATGCCATGTACACTAGGATAACTACCTACGATGGACTATCATCCAACTCGGTAAACCAAACAGTAAGAGACAACAATGGCTACATCTACTTTGCAACATCTAACGGTCTAGACAGATTTGACGGAAAGAACTTTAAAAGTTATAAGCACGAAGCTGGCAATAACAAGAGTCTCAGCCACAACAAAGCCACTTGCCTATTAGTAGATAACAAAGACCAGTTATGGGTAGGTACTAGCAATGGACTGAATCTCAAAACAAATTCAGACACCTTCATCTCGTTTCTACATGACGAAGACAACACCAACTCTATATCTAACAACAGAATAGAAACCATAACCCAAGACCACAAAGGAAGGATCTGGGTAGGCACAGAGAATGGATTGAATCTCTACAATCCTGAAACCAATACATTCCATGAGGTAGTTTTATCAACTGACAAAAAAGGAGAAAAGGAAAAAGTATCTATCCTGGCACTGTACGAAGACAGACATCACCAGTTATGGATAAGTTGCTGGAACAAAGGACTCACAATACTAGACCTCGACTTGGACGATATACAAGAGATGTCAAAATCTGTAAGAAGTCTTAATCACGAAAAGCACTATCTGTCAAATAATTCTTTTGCCAATATTTTTGAAGACGGCAATGACAGAATGTGGGCTCAGCAGTTCAATGGCCATTTATTCCAGATAGATTACCCTGCGGAAAAAGAAATGACAGATTGCACTGCAGAAGAATTTACTTTCTTAAAAGCACCTGTCTTCCTAAGCGATGCAAGTACTTACAATTGTAATATTTACTCCAGTCTGCATATAGATACCAAAGGCCTTTATCTAAACACAAACAAGGGCCTGATATATGTGGAAGAAAAACAACTAGAAAACCACGAAGTAAATACAGTCAGAAACAACTTTGACAAAATGAACGACTTCGACATTGTATTACCAAATGGTAACGACATCTACGAAGACAACAATGGTATCCTCTGGATATCTACCAACAATGGTGTCTTTAAGTACTATGGCAATCTAAATGCTAAATTCGAAAAGAACCTAGAAACGTACTGTCAAGAAAATGAAATAACCATAATATCATTTCATGAAGACGGCACTAACTTATGGTTAGGTACAGATAATGGACTCTATATCTTTGACCAAATAAACAACAAAATCGCCAAGGTAGACTACAGGAGACAAGGTTACGAGACCCTCAATGGCATCTGGGATATGGAAGTAGAAGGCAACAGAATGTGGTTAGGTACCATTGCCGGTATCCTATACTACATAGATGACATCAGTCAGGCACCATATACTATCCAAAAACTAGAAACACCTGGGCTAGAAGACCAAGAAAACAACAACCATATCTGGCAAATAGAATACATAGACGAGGACAAATTATTCCTTGCTACCCACAAAGGTGTCTTCATCTACAATCCTATGGATGATACAAGTAAATTCTATGAAACAAGCAACTTACCCTATGTCAATGGAGATAACATTTTCGATATAGTAAAAGATAGAAATGGTAGAATCTGGGCCAGTGTTACCGGACATGGATTATTCGAACTCATATGGAGAGGAGATTCCTTATTCTTTGATTATAAAAAACCTGAATCAGGAAACTCACCAGAAGAAGTCATCTTCGACTTGGAAATAGATGACGAAAATATTTGGATTGCAAATATCTCAGGAATTCAAAAATACAATATCAGCGAAAACAAATTCTACAGTAATGAACTACTAGACAATACCATAACCAATCAAGTACTCGGTATTGCAGCTCAGGATAATGAAATCGTTTTTGTGACAGCTGATGGCCTCTATTCATATAATGAAAACGACAACAAACTAAAGTTTAACAATAGTCTCGATGGCGTAGTATCTAACTCGGCCATTATGGGTATCCATAAGAGTGAAAGCGGCAACATCTACCTAGGTGGGACCAATGGGTACAACGTCTTATCTGACCAAGTAAATGTGAATGATTCTCAAAAAAGAGAAGTCATTTTTACAGATCTAAAACTGTCTAACGAATCTGTCATTGTAAATAAAGTAGATGACATTTCTGACAAAGTAATTCTGACTGATGACATACAGAGCACAACTCAGATAGATTTGTCACACAAGCACAAATTTATCACGCTTAACTTCGGTGTTCTAGACTACCTTAACCCACACCAATATGCTTACAGTTACTACATAGAAGGATTAGATCAAGAATGGAAAGAACTCGGAAATCGGCAGTCTATCAGCCTGACAAATCTCACTGCTGGAGACTACAACCTGATTGTAAAAGGCAAAGACAAATTCAATAAAGAAATTGCACCTGCCCAGTTGTCGATAAGTGTTTCTGCGCCATTTTGGCAACGAGCTTGGTTTATCCTAGCATGCATTCTCTTCTACGGCCTCTTACTCAAGTTATTGGTAGATTACAAGCAGAGAATCATACTTAAACAGAAAAATAAACTAAAGAGAATAGTTACAGAAAGAACGCAAGAACTTATTGCTAAAAATGAAAAACTAGAGCAATACATCGAGAGCAATGTGAAGCTGGAACAATTTGCGCATGCCGCTTCGCATGACCTTAAGTCTCCTATGAGAACGATAAGTTCTTACATCGGCTTATTAAGAATGAAACTCAAAGGCAGAATAAACGATAAAGAAGCTGAATACTTTGATTATATAGAAACTGGCACTCAAAGACTAAACAATTTGGTAGGTGACATGCTAGAGTTTGCTAAGATAAAATCCGAAAATATAAATCTAGAACAGGTTTCCGGTCCACAACTTATAGATGGAATTATCAAAGACCTGGAATACAACATACAAGAAAAGAAGGCTATCGTAAATGTGAAGAATATACCGCAAACACTAACTGTAGACAGACTAAAATTCTCAAGAGTAATCCAGAACCTAATCTGTAATGCACTGAAGTTTGTAGAACCTGGAAAAGTCCCGATAGTTACTATCCAAGGTCTCCAAACTAATAAAGAAACATGCATTTCCATAAAAGATAACGGCATCGGTATAAGTGCTGAAAATCAGGATAAAATATTCGACATATTCTGTAGAGTGGCACATAGCGAATCCTATGATGGTACAGGAATGGGTCTTGCTATATCAAAGAAAATTATAGAGAGTCACGATGGACAGCTTACGCTGGAATCTACTTTTGGAAAAGGCAGTGAGTTCAAGGTGCAGTTACCTGTAATCAGAACAGATGCACTCCATAACAAGCAAGTTGTTTTTAGTTAGGCTGCTGTAATATAATTGCAAAAACCGGATTTATTTAAGCCAAGTAGCACAGCCATCTGAAGCTAGGTAAAACGCTTTTAGCATTTATTATACCACGAGCTAGCAATCCTTTTTTTATATTTTTAACGAAGTATGAATAAAAGAGTAATTCTGATCCTGGGTCCCTTGTTATGTCTCTCCATTATCTACGGTCCTGGAGAACTTATAAGTCCAGCAGCAGATAAGGTACTAGGCATCACTGCCTGGATGATTCTATGGTGGATTACTGAGGTTGTTTCGATTTCAGTGACAGCGCTTATTCCACTTACCTTTTTTCCATTACTAAATATTATGTCCATTGAAGAGGTGGCCCCTTACTATGGTCATCATATTGTATTTCTATTCTTTGGGGGCTTTATTATGGCATTGGCTTTAGAAAAAGTAAATCTTCACAAAAGGATAGCACTTAACATTATCAATTTTACTGGAACACAGCCAGATAGGGTAATCTTAGGTTTTCTGATTTCTACGGCCTTTCTAAGCATGTGGATAAGCAACACAGCGACAACCATCATCATGCTCCCTATTGCCTATTCCGTCATAAAGCTGATGTCATCAGATACAGATGGATTTACCAAGGAGGATAAGAAATTTGCACTGAGTCTCATGTTAGGTATTGCTTACGCTGCCAATGTCGGTGGGATTGCTACTTTGATAGGTACACCACCTAATATTGTGCTAGCAGGCTTTGTAGAAAGCAAGTACAATTATAATATCTCATTTCTAGGTTGGATGCTATTCGGCATACCATTCACAACGCTAATGATAGGATGTATCTATGTACTACTTACAAAGATCCTTTACAAGACTAATATAGACTCGTTCGAAGGTCCACAAAAACTCATTAGAACCGAGCTCGAAAAACTCGGCCGCATTTCCTCACAAGAAAAATACATACTCGTAATCTTTGCTTTAGCTATTACTTTCTGGATCACCAAAACCTATATTAATAAAAGCATTCCTGCATTGAATCTTTCAGATACCACCATCAGCATGCTAGCTGCCTTTGCTTGCTTTTGTGTCGTACACAGAGGGAAATTTATTCTGAGTTGGGAGGATACAAAAAATCTACCCTGGGGTATCTTAATTCTATTCGGTGGTGGATTAGCGCTAGCGAATGGTCTCTCAGAGGCTGGACTTATAGACCTTATAGAATCCTATGTAAGCAGCAAGAATACTTATAGCGTCTTACTCATATCTGCCATACTTATAGCCGTCATGCTATTTATGACAGAGCTCATGAGTAATGTTGCTTTGATCACCATTTTTGCACCTATGGTCGCCGGTGTCGCAGCTGGCCTTGACATGAGTATACTCAGATTATTGATACCTGTTGCGATGGCTTCCAGCTGCGCCTTTATGTTGCCGATGGCGACACCGCCTAATGCTATCGTTTTTGCCAGTGGTCATATCAAGGTCAAAGAAATGGCTCGGACTGGGATCTTTCTGAATTTGATTTCTATAGGAATGCTGATATTATTTTTCCAGTTTGTGATTCCGATTATCATTCCGGCAACTTTCTAATCAAGACTTAGAGTTTAATCATTTTTTGGACGAAGACGTTGTTGCCAGAACGTATGACATCTGAGCACCCTCATGTGGGACTTGCCCATTATATAAATTTTCTGCCCAATCCCACTAACCATTCCTGCTTTCACCACATAAAGAACTGATCAAACTATCGAAAGATGAAAGCTCAACTTCTACTCTGCCTCCTGGCACTGGCCCTGCATTCCTCTGCACAACAGGCTGGTTTTTCTCATTTCAATGCACATTCTGGAATCCATACTAATGAAGATGGCAAACGCCTCATCTTTGCTATCGGAGAACCTATAAATACCTATGTAGACTCAGAATTTAGACAAGCACCCCCTGGAGGGATCTTGCAACAAGGCATGATGCACTCAGAAACCACCACATTAGAGGAGGGATTGGCTGAAATCCAAGTCCGTGTCTTTTTGGATTCTAATTCTGATGGGATAAAAGACCCTGACGAAGCATACATCTCCGAAGGTAGTGTCCAGGTGGATGGTCAAGAAATGTATGCCATTATAAGTGAAGAAGGACTCAGATATATAGCCAGTCCAGGGGTCTATTCTTTTATCTACTTTAATGAAAATGCACTATTTAATAATACCAACACAACCTCCGTAGAAGTTGAGATAGAGGATGGCGACAGGTACAAAAAAGTAGACTTCGGAATAGCTCCAGAAGATGTTATAGAACGAGCAATAATCTATATTTCGGGAGGTCGATTAAGATGTTTTAGAACTGTAGACTACAGTATGTGCATAAGAAATACTGGCACACAAAAGCTGATAAAAACTGTCTATGTTGAATTGGATTCCAGATTAATGCCCTATACCTTCAATCAGGAACCCGATGTAAGAGTTACTGACAATATAGTAGGTTGGGATATTTGTCTGGAACCTGGTCGTAATAATACTTTTCAGTACAGTGTCCAGGCACCAGAAGTTATGGTCCCAGAAGATATAGGTGTATCTTATTTCAGCAGTGCTTGGGTAGACCTTCAGAATAACGGTCGAGTTGAGGATCGAGTAGGATTTGAATCGGTTCAGGAACTTGTTTGTGCCTATGACCCTAATGATAAACTTGTTACGCCTGACAGACCAGACAGTCTCGCACTTTTGGATGAGCCACTCATTTACACAATCAGATTCCAGAATACTGGAAATGACATTGCTGATGACGTCGTCGTAGCAGATACTATGGACACCAATCTGGACATGTCTACCTTTTACGTACTAGACAATTCTCATCCGGATCAATTACAGGTACTGATAGATCCAGATAATGAACACATCGTAAATTTCCAGTTCAAAAACATCTTTCTTCCTGACAGTATTTCTAATGAGCCCGGAAGTCATGGTTTTATCACTTATAGCATCAGTCCAGTAGAAGGATTGCCTGCCGATACAGAAATAACTAACACAGCTCATATTTTCTTTGACTTTAATCCAGCCATCGTGACTAATACGACCAGTTCTACCTTGGTGGATTCATTTCCTCCTCCACTAGAAGATGTCAGAACTACAGTCTCAAG
>CAYNJK010000097.1:0-10249 GCA_964397575.1 uncultured Saprospiraceae bacterium | reverse complement strand
CTTCTACAGCTTTGGACTTTAAGATGCTCTTGACACAAGCTTTATATCATCAATAAATAGACTATCAATAAGAAAATATGGCTTTCTAAGTCTTAGTCATTGGCAGCAGAGACCCATACTAATTCCTAAACAAAGTCTAATCATGGGCTCCTCTTCGATACCTAAACTCTGTAATCTCTCCTCCTCATCCCAAAAACCCCCATCTTCATAGAATTTCTTACTGAATTTTCTACCAATAGCTTAATATTACTCTTAGATTTCATAGCTTCACATTATGCAAAAATCATATATATTCTTAAGCATATTAGTTCTTTTGCTGGCAAGCGTTGGCTCTGCTCAGGAAGTATGGCCACTTGAGAAATGCATCAATCATGCACTTAACGAAAGCATCGGTATTCAGCAAGCTGAATTGGGCATAAGAAATTCGGAAATAGATGTAGATCTGGCTAAGCAGGCCCGTTACCCTAATCTGAATGCCAGCTCCAATGTAGGCTGGAACTTTGGACGGACCATAGAGCCCACCACCAATGAATTTATTACCGAAACCTTCTTCTCTAATGGTTATGGACTGAGTTCTGGTGTCCTTCTTTTCAATGGATCCAGAATACGGAATTCTATCAAGAGGAGCGAGATAAACCTAGCTGCCGCCAAGGCGGATACTGATCAAGCAAGACAAGACTTAGCACTTACCGTTGCACTTTCTTATCTCAATATCTTATTCAGCAAAGAGAATATAGAGATCGCTAAAAAGCAAAAAAGCCTGAATGAACAACAACTGGCACAGATAGAAAAATCTATAGCCGCAGGCGCCTTACCGGCAGCAGATCGCCTCAATCTAGAAGCTCAGATCGCACAAAGCGAACAGAATATAGTCGTCGCTGAAAATGCATACGAACTCGGGCTACTCCAGCTCAAGCAATTTCTAAGACTATCGCCATCGCAAAATATAGCAGTAGAAGTACCTACGGATTTTTCTATAGACACTGACCCTGATCTGGTCACCTTCGATGAGCTGATAACTGCTTCACTGAGCAGAAGGTCTGACCTCAAGGCAGCAGACCTCCGCACGGAAGGTGCAGCCTTAGACATAGATATCGCAAAGTCAGGTTACTACCCTTCCCTTTCAGCTTTTGGAAATCTAGGTACTAACTACTCCAATCAGGCTAGAGAGTTTATAGGTTTTGAGACAGCTACTGTAGAACAGGAATTTATAATAGGAGGCCAGTCTGCGACCGTTATGACTGAGGTCCAAAACCCCTTATTTGCCTCACCAAATTTCAGAAGCCAGCTGGACCAGTTTCTTTCATACGGCTTCGGCTTAGGTCTCAGTATTCCTATCTACAATAACGGTCAGAACAAAGGCAATGTCCAAAGGGCTACTCTGAATGTAGAAAATCAGCAATTGGCCAAAGAGCAACTTATAGAAAACTTCAAGCAAAGTGCTATGCAGTCACTGACAGATGCTAGAGCCGCAAAGAGAAAACTAGCGGCAACAGAAAAAAGTCTGGCGGCACAACAACTAGCCTTTGACAATGTGACGAAGCGTCTAGAGCTCGGTGCAAGCAGCAGCTTCGAATGGGAAACACAAAGAACACAACTAGAAAACATAGAACTCAGTAGACTGAATGATAAGTACGATTATCTATTCAAAGTCAAGGTGCTGGAATTTTACTTAGGAAAACCAATCAAACTTTAGAGATGGCGAAAAAAGGAAAAAAGTTTTGGATATTATTCATCATCTTTCTATTGGCTTGTGCAATCATTGCAATGTATTTTTTCAAAAAATCACAAGAGCCCACAGGTGTTGCTGTAGACATAGACGAAGTCGTACTTAGGACCATAGATGAGCAAGTCTCCGCGTCGGGTAGAATTTTTCCAGAAAAAGAAGTCAAGATCAGCTCTGATGTATCTGGCGAAGTGGTAGAGCTCTATGTTGCTGAAGGTGATAGTGTACGAGCAGGTCAGCTACTTGCCAAAATAGATCCCGAATCTTATATCTCTACAGTACAAAGAGGCAAAGCCGCAGTAAGTGGTGCTAAGTCACAGATTGCCGTTTCTAAGAGTCAGAAAGAATCTAGCCTTGCACAGAAAGAGCAAATTATGTCCCAGTTAAGCAACTCAAAAAAGATCCACGAAAGAAATGCTCAGTTACTTAAAGATGGTGTCATCTCCCAAGCAGATTTCGATTTGTCCTTGGCAAATGTAGAAAACCTAGAAGCTAATCTCAGAGCAGCGGCAGCCAGTATCAGGTCTGCAGAAGAAAGCATCAAGGGTGCTCAGTACAATGTAGAAAGTGCAGAAGCTACGCTTAAAGAATTCCAGACCAGCCTGAGTCGTACGACTATCAAAGCCCCTGTGAGTGGGATTGTGTCTAGCCTCAGCGTAGAACAAGGAGAAAGAGTGGTAGGAACTATACAGATGACGGGAACAGAAATGATGCGTATAGCCAATCTCAACTCTATGGAAGTACAAGTGGATGTTTCAGAAAACGATATCGTCAGAGTCAGCTTAGGAGATAATGTGGATATAGAAGTAGACGCTTACCTAGGCGAAACCTTCAAAGGCCACATATCCGAAATAGCCAATTCTGCTTCCAATCTGACTGGAGCAGCAGGAATAGCTTTGAATACTGATCAGGTAACAAATTTTGTCGTCAAAATAAGAGTTGACCCTCAGTCATATAACCACTTAATAAACGCTACAATGAAGTACCCTTTCCGCCCTGGCATGTCTGCTTCGGTAGACATCTATACAGCTCAAGCAAAGGACGTAATCTCAGTACCAATTCAGGCGGTTACCGCCAAGGCTATGAATGAAGAGAATGACGACGATTTACCAGAAGAAAACTTGTCTGATGATGACTTCAAAGAAATCGTTTTTGTCACGGCGGCAGACACTGTAAGCATGAAAGAAGTAAAAACCGGCATACAAGACGATGAGTTCATCCAAATAATTTCTGGCCTGGAGAAGGGAGATAAAATTGTCAAGGGTCCTTATACTGCTATATCCAGTAAACTAGAGGAGGGGTCGGAGATCTATGAAAAGGATGAAGACCAAGACGATAGTGACGAAAAATAGTAGCTTTGCTCAAAAGCAAAATTATCGATAATAGAGGCCTCATAATATTTGTCAAAAACCCAGTTCTGGGTAAAGTCAAGACGCGATTGGCTAAAACAATAGGCAACGAAAAAGCCTTGCAAGTCTATAAAAACCTTATGGCTCATACACAGCAGGTGGCCATAGATACAGAGACTAGCAGATATCTGTTCTACGATACAGAAATTGCTCATAATGACGAATGGCAACAAACACATTTTATCAAAGGTCTGCAGGCATCTGGAGATCTAGGAGATAGGATAGGCGCTGCGTTCCAAACAGTGTTTTCTAAGAAAGAGAAAGTAATCATCATAGGCAGTGACTGTCCAGAGATAAGTTCATATATAATAGAGGAGGCCTTTGACAAACTGGACCTCGCAGATGTCGTTATAGGACCTACTCACGATGGAGGCTATTATCTGATAGGCATGAAGGCATATCACGCCAGCCTCTTCGAGGATATCGCATGGAGTACTGAACAAGTCTTAACTCAGACAAAAGAAAAGATAACTCAGCAGGGATTACTTTTCACCTTACTAAAACAGCTTTCCGACCTGGACTACGAAGAAGACCTCAATAAGTTCCCGGCATTTAGCGCCTAGAACTTAGAAGCTGAGATTCACACCTCCACTTATCCATCTCCCTGGCATATCGACAAGATTAGTTTCCCTGTATAGCTGATCTGTTAGATTAGCCGCTCTGAGAAAAATCTTGTGCTCTTTGTAGCTATAAGTCAGATTGGTATTGATAGTATAGTAATCTTCCAAAGAGACTCTGTCATTGTACTTAAAGACCACATTGAGAGCTACAGGGCCGATGGAAAACTGAGGATTGATGATGACTTGGTGCCTGAGGTTTTCTAGTTGGTTTCTGGAAAAAGCAAAATCATTCTCTTCAAAGGTCGCATTGAGATAAGTGTATCCCACTGAAATAAAATCCAATACTGGCACATCAGACAACATCGCTTTGAGATTAAAGTCTAATCCTCTGTAACTGGCACTGCTAAAATTGTCAGGCGTCCATCTATCATCCACTGTCTCTCGATGCCAGTCTATCTGATCACTGGCTTCTCGGTCAAAGTAGCTAAGGCTAACATTGAAAGCAGGTTGCTGATACTTCAACCCTACTTCGTAAGTAAAGGCATTTTCTTCAGTCAGGTTAGGATTTCCTACATTTCCGCTGTCCTCGTAGAAGAGGTCTGTAAAAGTTGGGATTCTCGTTGTCCACCCTAGATTGAAAAAGGACTTAAAGTTGTCCGACAATCGGTAGCCTACATCCAGACCTGGATAGAAAGAAACACCGAAGTCCGATAAGTGCAAGGCCATTAAGCCCGGTGTCAGATCCAAGTTGCCATCCATGAGAACAAATCTATTCTCCAGATGGACACCTACCTGATGACGCAAATGTTCTCCACTACCCTCTCCATCGACAAGATTACTACTGTTCAGGAACAGATAATTATAATCCACACCAAAACCCAGTGCTCCCAGCTTATGTAGTCGAGAGCCATGAACCTCAGCAGTCACAACATCTGTGGTATGAAAGTTCTGGAAAAATTCAGGGTCTTCTCTCAGAAACTGCCAGTTGTCTCTATTTCTTCTATAACTTATCCTAGGTGTAAGCTTCACTTCGCCTAACTGTGATTGCAGTTCAGCAGAAGCAAAAGTTGTTTCTACGGTTTCGTACTGATCTACGAAGGTTTCTCTACCATAGAAAGCATTAGCACCGAATTCTCTATCGATATGACCTGCCTTAAAATTCAGGGAAGAGTTGCCTAGATTTATCTTAGATTGATATAGCACATTAGCTATCTGGTAATCAGAATTGAATCGGTAGCCATCAGAAGATCTATAAGCAGCACTTATTTTTTGCTTGTATGCACCAAAGGGTAAAGAGACAGAGGCATTTATATTTTGCAAATTATAAGCACCATATTCCAGTCCCAAATTAGCGCCGATTTCCTCTGGCATCTTGGTGACAATATTCACTGCGCCTGCAAAGGCATTCTGACCATATACTCTGGCAGCAGGACCCTTTATAATCTCTATTCTTTCTATGTCTTGTAGATGCAGAGGCAAGCTCATCAGGTGGTGTCCCGTCTGGGGATCAGTCATTCTTACGCCATCTATAAGTACCAGACTTTGCTCAAAGGTTCCGCCTCTGATAGACAGGTCAGCTTGTACACCATTGGCACCTCTTTGCCTAAGGTCTAAACCAGAAACTGTTTGTAACAACTCATTGATACTAAGAGCATTCTGAGCTTGAATCTCTCTTTGACTTATAATAGCAATACTTCTGGATTCTTCAGAAAAAGGAATCTCCAATCTATTGGCAAGAATTGTTACCTCTTCTATATCACTTGATAGACTATCTATAGGTAAGTCTTGTGATAATAAAGATAGTCCTGTCATAAGGAAAAACATGGTCAAGGCAGTTCTCATTGAATTCGCATTTGTGTGGGAGGCGAATGTAGATAAAAGCCCTTTCCGAGCTTCAGATTAAATCTCGAAGATTGTCACAGAAAAGTAAAATCTGAATGCAAAGTTTTCTAGCTACCAGTAATGTCTTTATGTACCATTATCGCTACAGTTTTCATAGCAGCGTATGCCTTAGACATATAGAGATACCCTTTGTAAGGGCTGATAGCTCCCCAACTGTTCTTAATAATATAGTATTCATTGCCTTCCTGATCTGTAGCAGTTCCTATAAGATGCATAAGGTGATCATCCGTTGTGGAGAAGCTCTCAAAATTTTCTTGACGTAGTTCCTGTGTTACTTTCAGCTCTGTTCCTGGTTTGTCAAACAGATCTTCTCTGCTAGGCTTGGTGGGCAATACAGCTATCCCTTTTCTAGCATCAAAGCCTTTCTCACTCACATCGCCATCCCATGCAACAGTATAACCCTTTGATAAGGCCTTATCAATGGTTGCTATCAACTCATCTAGAGGCACATTATAGAACTGACCATTGGAATAGTTATCAGGAATTTCCAATACGAAATTTGTATGGAAAGGATGATGTGTAAAAGAGGTGACGCTTACATAGTCTGCTGGATCTACATCAAGATGTTTGGCAAAAGATTCCGGCGTATACTTCTTTCCTTCATAAGTAAAGCTTTCTGGTGCATCACCCATATAGACATCCAGAATGGCATCCAGTGCAACTGGCCATTTTTTGCTCAGTTTTTTGGACTTCAGAACACCATCTAGAAAGCCTTTCATTCCAGCTTCCATCTCACTATGATTGTGGGCCTTCTCTCCTTCTAAGAGACCTGAATAAACACCTTCTGGCACTAAGCCACCACTTCTGACTATATTGATCAAATCATGCGATAGACTTCCTTGAGAGAAATTGGCTTTGCCTTGTCGTAGAAGATAGTTTCTCGCTTTATCTTGATATATGTTTCTTACTACATACATTTCAGAGAGGTCATGCTGACCTTTGTTCTTACGCATCACTTCAGATTCTATAAAAGAAGAAGTGGCAAAACTCCAGCAAGTCCCAGTATTCGCTTGGTTTTTTATTGCTGTGCATTCAAGATCTATATCATGCTTAAAGTTGTACTGAGCTGACAATGAGCTAAAGATGGAAAACGAAAGAAATAAGAAAAATAACTTCATGACTTCTAGTTTATGTAGTAAGTTACTAACCTAATTATATTGGTTGATAAATACGCTATTGATGAAGTTGTTTTTGAAAATTTTAATGTTCCTCATTCTTGCGCTCCTTGTATCTTATTTACTAGGACCAAAAATGGACTACGAAGCAGTAGATAACCAGCCTATCAAGCTCAATCTCCCAATTGCGGAATTGGATAGCTATGTCGCCGAGCAAGAATCAGCCTATAATGATATCAAACCAGATAACGAATCCAAAATCATCTGGTATGATGGTGTCAAGAAAACCGAATATGCTTTGCTCTATTTACATGGCTTCGAAGCGTCATGGGCGGAATCAGATCCTATCATCACCAATCTTGCTGAGCGCTATGGAATGAATCTATATCTCCCTAGGATATCTGAACAAGGAAGAACAGACATAGATGCCCTACTAGACGAATCACCTAAAGGGATGGTAGACTCTGCTAAGGAAGCCATAGCCATAGCAAAACTACTAGGTGAAAAACTTATCATTTTTTCTTGCTCGACAGGCTCTACATATAGCACTTACCTTGCGGCAAATGATCCTGACATCTATGCACAGATTATGACCTCTCCTAATTTCGACTTAGAAGACCAAAGTTCCAAACTGATCACCAAGCCTTGGGGTAAGCAAATGTTGAAACAAATTATAGGCAGTGACTATAGGGAGTTTACACCGCCTCCAGGTGCAATGCCATACTGGAATAACAGGTATCGCATAGAAGGTCTTATCGCTCTGAGAAGTCTCTTAGATCAGACGATGACAACAGAAATCTGGTCACAAAACAAAACTCCGATGCTGGTGCTTTACTATTATGAAAACGAACAAAAGAGAGATGCAATAATTTCCATAGAAGCAATCAAAGCTTTTGAGGAGGTTGTAAAGACACCTAAGGACAAGCTTAGAATCGAAGCGATCACAGCTTCTAGAGGACATGTCTTTACTTCTAAGTATATGAATGATCAATGGGCTGTCTCTCAGGATACTATCTTTGCATTTCTAGAAGATGTTCTGCAAATAAGCCCTGCAAAGAGTCAACTCAGTACTTCCACCCAGTAAGACTATTTCATATTTAGGGGTTTACCCTAGTTTTTATATATAATGGCTAGTTATAATATATACTACCAATTAATAGGGCTATATTTAAACTGCAAATTATAAGCCCACCTTTTTTTCTAACCCCAGTTTCTTTGCATTAAGTCTAAGTCTTTTATAACACTTAAAGGTGAAGCTTACATGCATTTAAACAATCTGCTTTTGAGAAAGCTAGTTCCATTAGCACTCTTTCTCTTTCCTCTATATTTATTTTCCTCCCATATTGTTGGTGGTGAGATTGCTTATGATTACCTAAGGCACAATGCTGCAGGTACTGAGGTAGAATATGAAGTTACGCTTACCATGTATCGTGATCCTGATGGCAAGGAGTATAATTTGTTTGCAAATTTTGGGGTATTCGAGCAAGACGCCTCGGGCAGCTGGAGAACCTACAAAGTAGTCCGCGGCATTCCCATAGGTCCTATAACTGAAGTGTCTACAAATGATGATCCCTGCAAACAAAGAAGTCTAACAGATGAAAGACTCCAATCGGCGACTTACACCTTTACGGTATCATTAGAGGTAGGCGATAACAATTATCTTATTGCCTATATGGAAGGCTTCAGAAATTTTTCCATTAACAATATCCAAGGTGCTGGTAATATAGGTTCTGTCTATGATGTACTTATTACACCTGAGGCGCTGAGAACCCAAAGCAGCAGTCCAAGATTCAAAGATCTTCCTCCGATTTTTATCTGTGCAGGTTTTGACTTAGAAATAGATAATTCTGCGGTAGACCCAGATGGTGACATCATCATATATTCTTTTTGTGCTCCTACCTTTCCAGGAGTTGGCCAAACCCAACCCGCCTGTTGTGGTTGCGCTGCACCTAATCCTGAATTATGTATTCCTCCTTTCTCCGGTGTAGATTATGTTCAACCCTATTCTGCAACAAATCCACTCGGCAACCAAAATGTTACCGTAGACAGTGCTACAGGTGTTATCAGAGGAGAACCTGACATTACTGGATCTTATGTAGTTGGAGTTTGTATAGAAGAGTATAGAAATGGTGTTTTGTTTACAGAAACCAAGAGGGATTTTGAGTTCAATGTCGTGAATTGTAACGAAGGATTAATAGCCTTGATAGAATCTGATAGCTATTTTATGGATGCTTCTATGAAAGACTCTATTGCCTATATTCAGACCTGTGGTGAGACAGAGATAGAATTTATCAATCTCAGTAAGGAAGAAATATTTATAGAGAATTACTCATGGTATTTCTTTGACAATAATGAAGAACTGATCAGCCAGAACTCAGGTAACAATTTAAGAGACTTAGTTCTTGATTTTCCATCTACTGGACAATACCAAGGTCAAATGATTCTTAATGAAGGAGAGAACTGTACCGATACCGCTTACATGGCAATCAATATAGTGCCGCGCATCGATCCTATGGTAGAAATAAATTTCGACAGTTGTATTGTGGGACCAGTCTCCTTTGAAGTTAATTCAAGCTATGTGGGACCACTGGAATGGAACTGGAAATTAGGAGATGGAAGCAGTACGTCGGCGACAACATTTGATTATGATTATGACGAAAGAGGCAGTTACCAGATAGATCTATCTGTGCAGGACACCTTTGGTTGCGATGAGAATCTAAGTTTCCAACTTGACTGGTTTCCTTACCAACTTGTAGCTCCAGACACTATAGAAATAGACACTTTGATTTGTATCAATGATTCGATATTTATAAATGAGGAATGGGTAAGATATGCAGGTACATACTTTAATTTTCTGCCTTCACAATTTACAGGTTGTGACTCTATAGTGGAAAGAATAACCCTCTTCACTACTGATGATCTACCTATTATCAAAGACAATGTTTTCTTATGCCAAGATGATGAATACTTCTACAACGACCAGTGGCTAGCAGAAGCAGGCACCTACTATGATACTTTGGTTTCTAATCAAATGTGTGATAGTATAATCGCACTTTCCTTAGACTTCTATCCGGCCTCAGTTATAAACCTCAATGAGGGAATCTGCGAGGGTGATGCCTTTCCCTTCGGCGACACGTTGTATACCTCCCCCGGCAAATACGAGCTTAGCCTGCCAGATGTCAATGGCTGCGATAGCTTGACCTTGCTATCTTTGCATCTGACTACAGTAAAAGAAGATACGATAAGGGCTGGCTTTTGTGAAAACAGTAGTTATGACTATAACGGTACTTTGATTACTGTGCCTGGTGAATACACCTTTGAGCTGGAATCGGTTTCAGGCTGTGACAGTATAGTCACATTATTCCTAGAATCCTACCAAACTTATACTGAAGATATAACTGCAAGTATATGTGAAGGAGGAATTTATGGCTTTGGAGGTGATGAATTGGAGGAATCTGGTAACTATATACATATCTACGACAGCGCTGAAGGCTGCGACTCCATTGTCGTACTGAATTTAGAGGTTATAGAAGAATC
>CAYNJK010000096.1:0-10286 GCA_964397575.1 uncultured Saprospiraceae bacterium | reverse complement strand
AAACTATCAGGTGCAGAGAGTCTTGCCGCTGCGGCCAATATATTCATAGGACAGACAGAGGCACCCTTAGTTGTAAAACCATACTTAGAAAAAATGACCAGATCAGAAGTAATGACTCTGATGACTGGCGGTATGGCAACTATTGCCGGTGGTGTCTTCGGTGCTTACATGGCTATGCTGGGAGGTGACACCTTAGAAGGCAAGCAGATGTTCGGCATGCACTTACTCACCGCGTCTATTATTTCTGCGCCCGCTGCTATAGTCGCTGCAAAAATTCTATTTCCGGAAACTGAGCCAGATAAGATTCAAACTGACCTAAATATCCCCAAAGAAAGACTAGGTACAAACTTCCTGGATGCCTTATCCAGAGGCACAACTGAAGGCCTTAAGCTTGCACTTAATGTCGGTGCTATGCTTTTGGCATTTATGGCCATGATATATCTTTTCAATGACTTACTTTTAAGATTTGGCAACCTAGTTAATATTAATGATTCCATAGCAGCTGCAACCTCTGGTGCCTTTGACGGACTGTCTATGCAATTCATTTTTGGTCTCATATTCGCGCCTATTGCATGGTTGATTGGTATACCGCTAGACGAGATACTCCAAGTAGGCTCACTTTTAGGTGAAAAGACCATACTTAATGAATTTGTTGCCTATGCCTCGCTTACAGAGTATATCGCAGAGAATGCATTGTCAGAGAGATCTGTACTTCTCAGTACTTATGCCTTATTGGGTTTTGCCAACTTTGCATCCATAGGAATTCAGATAGGCGGAATAGGTGGTATAGCCCCGGGACAGCGTGAAACATTAACTAAATTAGGGTTTAAGGCACTAATAGGTGGCACTGTCGCAAGTCTCTTAACAGCTGCTATTGTGGGAATGATCTTATAGATGACAATGTTTTTCAATGTCAAATAGTATTTTTGCCCCAAATTTTAATAACAAGAATATGAAACGTATAATATTTTTAGCATTCCTTCTTACAGGCTTTACAGCTTATTCACAAATTAGTACACCTTCTGCTAGTCCCTCTACAAAGATTACTCAAGATTTTGGTCTTGGTGAGATTACAATAGAGTACTCTAGACCTAGTGTAAAAGATAGAGCTATTTTCTCTGCAGATGGCCTGGTTCCGACTGGAAAATTATGGAGATTAGGTGCTAACCAAGCAACAAAAATTACTTTTAGTGATGATGTGACTGTACAAGGTACTGCTTTAGAAGCAGGTTCTTATGCAGTTCTTGCTACTCCTAAGGCTAAGACTTGGGATATTCACTTTTTTAATCATGAAAGCTCAAGCTGGTCTAGCTATAAAGACAAAGACCCAGTGGCTACTGTTACTGCTGATGTGCATATGATGCCTGTATCAGTAGAGACTTTCCTTATTACTACTAATGCTCATACTGATAACTCTGCTGATCTTGAGATTCTTTGGGATAAAGCAAACGTTATCCTAAAACTGGAAACAGAAGTAGATGCACAAGTAATGAAGAACATCTCTGATGTAATGGCAGGTCCTACTGCTAACCAGAAGTACCAAGCAGCTACCTATTATCACAAAGCAGGAAAAGACCTTAATCAAGCTCTTACTTGGATAAATGAAGCAACTGCTGGTGACGATCCAAAGTTCTGGCAAATTAGAAGAAAGGCATTAATCCTTCAGGATATGGGCAAGACTAAAGATGCTATTGCAGCTGCAAAAATGTCTATGGAACTTGCAATGAAAGCAGGAAATGATGACTATGTAAAGCTGAACAAAGAGTCTATCGCTAAGTGGTCTATGTAATTAGAACATTGATATAAAGAATAAATTTGTTTAATAGGTCAAGCAGTTATGTTTGGCCTATTTTTTATTTAGCTTGTAAAATGAGTACATGAGAAATTGTCTTGGCCTGATCTGTTTTATGTTTGTTCAGTTTCTAACGGCTCAAAATATAACTGGAACTCTCATAGATAGTAATGAAGAGCCTGTTGTGTATGCTAATGTGGTATTATCATTAGCGAAAGATTCGAGCTTGGTAAAAGTGGAAACCACAGATGAGCAGGGCCATTTTAGATTTCATGATGTTTCCGTTGATAGGTATTTTGTCTCTGCATCCTATATAGGTCTTTCTGAGTATCGCTCAGATTCCTTTCATTTAACACAATCTGATTCAGATTTAGGCATAATTACAATGAGCAATGATGGAGTAGAGTTGGAAACTGCTACAGTGACTGCCAGGAGAGCCTTGGTAGAAATAAAGCCAGATAGAACGGTCTTTAATGTGGAAGGTACCATTAATAGTGCTGGTGATAATGGACTAGGTTTATTACGGAAAGCTCCAGGAGTCCTTATCGATAATAATGACAATATTTCTGTCCTCGGTAGGTCAGGTGTACTCATATACGTGGATGGCAAGCGATTACCCATAGTTGGGGATGAACTAACCGCTTATTTGCAAGCCTTACCTGCAGAGCAAATAGACAAGATAGATATCATTACAAATCCAGGTGCACGATATGAAGCGGAAGGCAACGCCGGAATCATAGATATCAGAATGAAGAAAGATAAATCTTTAGGGTTTAATGGATCACTAAGTTTATCTGCTAGCCAAGGGCGAGTATTCAGAGGTAATATCTCTACCTTAATGAATTATAGAACATCCAAATTTAATAGCTTCGGAACCTTAGGATATAATGCCGGTGAGTGGTTTGAGAAATTCTATTTTGATAGTGTTCAGAATGGATTCAGATTATATAGCCGTTCTGAGTGGAGAGGTGAGAGAGCGGGAGAGAATCTTAGGTTTGGAACTGATTTCTATGTTGCTGCAAATCATACTCTTGGATTTATAATTACCAGAGGCAGCAATGGAGGGGACTTTAATTCTGATAATAGAAATTCTATTTCACAAGATTTAATAACTGGTTTTGGTAATGGTTTACCTACCAATGTTGTCCTAGCAGAAGAAAGCGTAGACAGCATACTGATTGCCGAACAAGTAGGTTTTGAGGACAGAGACAGAGCAACTTATAACCTCAATTATACTTTCAATAAAGATGACAACTATCTCAATATAGATTTGGATTATGGTCAGTTCCGAACTGAACGCAACTCAGAACAGCCCAATTCATATTACAACAATACTGAAGAAGACATACTTAACTTCAGAGCATATTCTTTCAATACGCCTATAAACATCGATATCTATACTGCTAAGCTTGACTTCGAAAAACAGCTGGGTGGCGGTAAGTTTGGCTCTGGATTGAAATTTGGACAAGTTGCAACAGATAATCTTTTTGAATTCTTCGATGGTTTAGGAACCGAAGCGGTTATCAATAACAGAAATTCCAACCAATTTGTCTACGACGAAAATGTCTATGCTGCTTACGTCAGCTATGGAAAAACAATAAATGACAAGTGGAGTTATAGTTCAGGACTGAGAACCGAGTATACTGAAACAACGAGTCAGCTCTCTGCTTTTGATACGCAGTTTGCAGAACCACAACGCGACTCTTCCTACTTAAGTTTGTTTCCCAGTCTCGGAATTAACTATGTTGCCTCTGCTAGATCTACCTGGGCTCTCAATTATGGACGAAGGATAAATAGACCTGATTACAATGTGCTGAATCCATTTCGCCAGCAAGTATCAGAGTTGAGTTTTAACGTAGGTAACCCTGCCTTACGACCAGAAATTGTAAATAACATTGAGCTGGGATATACCTTGGATTATAGATTCAATTTCAAACTCGCTTATAGTGTTACAACAAATCAAATTACCAGACTGATCGGAACAGATGATGCAGACTTGAAAGCATCATTTATAAATTGGGACAATCTGGCTAGACAGACGATCTGGAGTTTTAATGCAAGTTTGCCATTCCAAGTATCACCAAAATGGAGTGCTTATTTTAATCTGTCGACAAATAGATTAGATAATCAAGCGACCTACCCAGATGGTAATGTCATCGATCTGCAAGCATGGTCTTATAATATCTTTCAACAGCATACTTATAATCTACCGAAGGGCTTTGTAGCAGAAGTTTCTTCATGGTACTCTGGCCCGGGTATATGGGGAGGCGTCTTCAGATATAAAAGTAGTTATTCGATTGACCTTGGTTTGCAAAAGAAATTCTTGCAGGATAAGCTATCAGTGAAGCTATCTGTTCAAGATCTTACTAACCAAGCATTTTGGAATGGCTATTCAGAATTTGATGGGTTGCTTAGTTTTGGTCAGGGTAACTGGGACAGCCGAAGAGGAAGCGTAGCCATCACCTATAGTTTTGGGAACTCTGAAGTGAAAGCTTCTCGTGATAGAAAAATAGGTTTGGAAGAGGAGAGCAATAGGGTAGAAGGCAACTAAGCTAACTAGCTATTCCTCTCCTTTATAATTTCCCTTTTTGTTTTTTCTATTCGAAATCGTGAAGTGTAATATCAAAGCCGATATCCGTATTTGGTGGAATAGGACCTTGGCCTCTTTGCCCGTACGCAAACTGTGAGGGAATAAATAAAGTTATATCACCACCTCTACCTATAAGTCGAATCCCTTCTTGCCAGCCTAATATCAAATTTTGCAAAGGAAAGGTGACATCATTTCCTCCATCAAAACTTTCTCCTCCCAGGAAGTATCCGTCATAAGTAATGTTGATATTAGAACTTAATTCGGGTTTTTCTGCGTCTCCACTTTCATTAATTATATAGTGAAGGCCCGAAGCTGTGACTTCTGTTTCGATACCTGTTTGTTCCAAATATTCGTCTATAGATAAGAAGTCGTTGTCGCCACCACAAGCACTAAAAAGTAAGGCCATGAAAAGTAAACCAATGTATTTCATTATAAATTTTTTGTGTAAAGTAACTAAAACAACTCTTGGATGAAAAAGAACTTTCGTTCTTTGTCTTTTATAGGCTATCCAGAGACTTTTATTTGTCCTCTAGGTATCAGATGGCAGATGATAATAACGCCAAGAGCTCCTATGACATTGAGCCATAGAAACGGTAAGATGTCCATCCAATATATACCGATGACCAGTATTTCAGTTATAACTGCTGCTATAAATACTTGAGTACCCGAGACCTTCTTAAAATAAAATGCTACTAAGAAGATGCCTAGTATAGTCCCATAAAAAAGAGATCCAATAATATTGACAAATTGTATGAGGTTCTCAAACAGCCTTGCATAGAGGGCAAAAAACAAGGCGAGTATCCCCCACATCGCAGTCAGCATTCTAGATGCAGTTAGATAGTGCTCATCACTACCATCTGACTTAAATAGTCGTTTGTATATATCTATGGTAGTTGTAGAGGCCAGTGCATTAAGCTCGGATGAGGTACTAGATAGTGCAGCAAAGAAAATTACAGCAAGTAGCAAACCGATGAGTCCATGTGGGAGGTGATTAACTATAAACGTAATGAAAACATAGTCTTTGTCATTAGTCTCTTCCTCGCTATCCGTTCTCTTTATTAGTGCTTTTACTTCATCTCTAATTTTCAATTCTTCTTGTCTTAAGTCATTTATCGAAGCACTGAATTGACTTATTTCAGAGGTGTTATTAGCTCTGACTGCAGATATGAAGTTAGCGTTCGTTTCGGTTCTTTTGTTTACAAGAGCATCATAAGTTTGTTCTAACTCAGCTAGTTCGACTCCATTCTGCGATTGGACTTTTTCTATGACATTTTGGTTGAAAAAAATAGGTGCTTTATGCGTCTGATAAAAGAGAAATACCATAACACCTAGAAATAGAATAAACAATTGCAGAGGCACTTTCATGATTCCATTCATTATCAGACCAAGGCGACTTTCTTTTATAGACTTTCCACTTATGTATCGTTGTACTTGACTCTGATCTGTTCCGAAATAGGAAAGAAAGAGAAACAAGGCTGCCATACTAGACCAGATATTATACCGCTCATTAATATCAAAGCTAAAATCTAGTACCTCTAGTTTATTATTGGCCTTGGCAATCTTTAGATTTTCGACAAAGCTAAAGTCCTTTGTAATGTAGCTCATCAGTATGAAGAAGATAACGACCAAGCTACAAAGTATAACCACCATCTGATGTTTATGTGTGACATGTACAGCTTTTGTTCCCCCACTTACTGTATACAAAATCGCAATAAGCCCTATCAAGATGACTGTCGTTTTTAGATGCCAACCCAGAATTGTAGAGAGAACTATCGCCGGCGCATAGATGGTTATACCAGCTGAAATACCTCTTTGTATTAAGAACAAAGAGGAGGTCAAGGTCCTTGTTTTTAGATCAAATCTTCCTTCTAGAAACTCGTAAGCGGTATAGACTTTGAGCCGATAAAAGAGTGGTATAAAAGTGATACAGATGATGACCATAGCAACAGGTAGCATAAGATAAAACTGGGCGAATCCCATTCCATCTATATATGCTTGACCTGGTGTAGAAAGAAAGGTAATAGCAGAAGCTTGTGTAGCCATCACTGAAAGTCCAATAGTCCACCACTTGGCTTCATTTCCTCCAAGAAGATAGCCATGTATATCTTTACTGCCTCTGGTCTTCCATATTCCATATCCAACTATTGTTACAATAGTCAGAATCAATATCCCCCAATCTAATCCATTCAACTTTCTATCATTTTTATAGGCTAGTAAAATACCAGTAGACCAGTCCTATCACAATTAAATTTGCGATAATGACTACAAGATACCATGAAGACCAGTTCTCGAACACTGGCGAATCATCAGCAAAGGTATGGTTGTGTTGTCTTTCTTTATTCTCCATCAGGGTCGCTTAGTGCAAGGATGTTTGAGAATAATCTATAGGCACCTGTCACGCCTGCAGGCAATTGTCTGAACCATGAGATAGAAGTATATACGAAATAACCATCACCATGAGGCGCTATAAGTAGGCTACCTTCCAAGGGCTCTTCACCCTTGTCATGACATGAAATAATTGTTTCGTAAGTATCATCCCACTCCTCTGCAAAATACAGCCCTCTTTCCTGAACCCAATTTTCAAAATCACCTGAGCTAATCTTGTTAGGATGATTAATCACTTTATGATTTTTATTTACAACTGTGATAGGCGCATACTCATCTGTAACTCTCTTCCGTGATAATTTAATAGGATATGGTGCCAAATCATCAAAATTCAATCGTCTAGAAGTATTGTACTGTACAACCAGTGTTCCCCCTTTCTCCGCATAATCATAAAGATGATTGTTGTATAACTTTAGGCTTTTTAGTGTATTATAGGCACGGATACCAATTACAATCGCATCATAACTCGAAAGGTCAGTATCAGCAATAGCTGCATGATCAAGCAACTCTACGTTGTATCCTACATTAGCCAGACTTTCTGGCATTTTGTCACCAGCCCCCATGATGTAGCCTATGTTCGTGCCTCCTGTTTCTAGTGGGACTTTGACCACCTTAGATTTGGCAGGAAGTAAGATTGTCTGCAAAGGAATGTGCTCATAATCTATATTGATTAGAGTTTTATCATTTACAACGCCACCTATTTTCATTTGTGCAAGTATTTCGCCAGTGGATTGTTCTTTAGGAGCCATCAGATCAAAACTGAATGTCTGTTCCACACCTCTGCTTGCTATAGATACTTTATGATTCTGAGGACTGACCCTCCAACCGGTCGGCGTTTTTATACTTAAGGTACCGTCTACGTTGTCTTTGCCGGCTCTTACCTTGACTTCTACAGTCGTCTTGGCCTCTTTTGCGACCAAGTACATTTCCTTGTCGAAGGTTATAGTTGCATCAGGAATAACTACAAATGGTTTTCTGATTTCTCCTATTGCTGGATCTACATATTTGTATTGCACATCTTTATGGATCGTCATCTCTCTACCAGCTATCTCTATATCAAAAGCAGCTCTATATGGAGCTGGACTCTCAGGCTTTATACGGTCTTCCATGTTGTCAACAACGTAAGTTCCTAATGGCCATTCCTTTTCTAACCAATATGGATTAGAGTAGGGCATATCCTTGGTAATGTTCAGTGGCTTGAACCATTTGTTTTGTTCTTGCGATACCAAGGTATCACTAACGCCTAGTGGATTACCGTTTATTGATATCTGATTTATTTTTGCAAACAATGGACTTCTATTGGTGACTTCGAGTTGTACCTCTAGAGAATCTCCTCTAGTGCCTTGTTGGACATCAGTTACTGCTTCTATATGCATTCCAGCACATTGGATAATTATTTCGGCTAAATGCTCTTGCTTGATTTCTTTCCAATGAGGATCTTTCACAGCTTTCATCGCATCATGAATTTCTAATAAAGAAGGTAGACTTTGAGATGGATCTCTGAAATTAAAATTCTCAAGGACTTCCGTCATTATACCTTCTATTTTGCTTCCACCTTCTACTCTAGACCAGCTGGTATTCACACCTTCAAAGATGTTTTCTTTGTTAGTAGGCATATCACCGTTGATGAGCTCTATATACTCCTGATGAGACCCTCTTCGTCCTGCCGAACCGAATCCTTGAGATCTATGCTTGCTTCTAGCAAAAGCTGAGATTTCATTATTGGATATGCCTAGAGTCGGGTAGTAAACGCCTACATCCATGCCAATAAGATTACTCTTGTCTGCTTTCGCGAATTTCTCTCTACTTCCATAGAACCACCAAGATGTATTGAAAAATTGCCTCGTAACTTGCCATGGTTGCACTTGGGATAATTGCTCGGGAAAAATAGTCGGATCATTAGTCTTGTCGAAGGCTTCTTCTGAAAGCATTGCTGAACTGGTATGGTGTCCATGTGTTTTTCCAGGTGTTCTGTGATCAAATCTATTTATAATTATATCTGGCTTGAATGCTCTGATAGTATACACCAAGTCTGCAAAAACCTGATCCTTGTTCCATATTTCTAAAGTCTCATCCGGATGTTTGGAATATCCAAAGTCATTGGCTCTAGTAAAGAACTGTTGTCCACCATCTGTGGCTCTGGCCATTTGTAGCTCCTGACTCCTAATGACGCCTAACAATTCTCTGATCTCAGTACCGATAAGATTTTGACCGCCATCACCTCTCGTTAAGGATAAGTATGCTGTACGAGCATGGAGCCCATTAGAGAGGTAAGAAATTAAAGTTGTATTCTCATCATCTGGATGAGCTGCTATATATAAGGCAGAGCCAAGAAAATTGAACTTTTCTAGTTCCTCATATATTTGAGAGCTGCTTAATTGCTGCTGTGCACCAAGGTTATAGCCAGTTAGCACTATAAGTAATGCAAAAAATAGTCTATACATAATAAAGTCTGTTAGGATGGAACAATGTAAAAAATACTGGGAAGCTAGGCTTTGTGCTGAACAGGAAGTTGACAGTCTTCTTCTGGCTTTTTACCACAGACACCACATTCACCCAGATTGTTCTTAAGCATAGGATTATTAGTAGCACATGAGCCTCTGAATTCCTTGCCTGTAAATATGTGTCTGATATTGATCATTCCAAAAGCAACAAAGAAGATTGAAAATATTATGGCAAAAGTGGAAAGTAATCCAGTCATCGTATAATTGTATTTTAATTACTGCTATTTATAACATAAAAATAGACTAAAGAGTTGATATGAATCAGAAAGCTGAAGCTTTTATGAGATTAGTAGGTATTATGGACGACCTAAGGGTGCAATGTCCCTGGGACAAGAAGCAGACCATACATACTCTACGCAAGCTCACCATAGAAGAAATGTATGAACTGGTAGATGCTATTATAGAGGATGATTATCAGGGTATCAAGGAAGAAATTGGAGATATTTTTCTGCATCTGGTGTTCTATGCTAAGATCGGTGAAGAACAGTCAGCTTTTACTCTTGAAGAAGCACTAAATGGGATCTGCGACAAACTTATCAAGCGTCACCCGCATATCTACGGTGATACCAAAGTAGACTCTGAAGAAGATGTCAAGAAGAACTGGGAAGCCATTAAGCTCGCAGAGGGTAAGAAATCAGTACTACAAGGTGTCCCTCAGTCCTTACCAGCCATGGTCAAAGCTTATAGATTGCAAGAAAAAACAGCTACAGTAGGCTTTGAGTGGGATAAGGTAGAAGATGTCTGGGACAAGGTATTAGAAGAGAAGGCAGAGCTAGAAGAGGCTGTTGCTGAAGGGGATCATACACATATAGAGGAGGAGTTCGGAGATCTTTTGTTTAGCCTTATTAATTATGCCAGATTCCAAAACATCGACCCCGAAGCTGCTTTAGAAAAAATCAATAAAAAGTTTAAAAGGCGCTTTGAATATATAGAGGATAATGCCCCTAAATCATTGACGGAGATGACTCTGGAGGAGATGGACAAGTTGTGGGAGCAGAGCAAGAAGAAGGTTTAG
>CAYNJK010000095.1:0-10304 GCA_964397575.1 uncultured Saprospiraceae bacterium | reverse complement strand
ATTTGATTGAAGCTTTCGCTGGTAAGGGAAGCACCACCTACCAGGCCACCATCTACATCTTTTTTGCTGAATAGTTCCTTGGCATTCTTTGGCTTCACACTACCTCCATATAAGATACTTGTACCTTCCGCAGCCTTTTTGTTATAGTTTTTTGCAATTAGGCCACGGATATGTTTATGCATTTCCTGTGCCTGAGCTGGGGAAGCTGTGACGCCAGTTCCTATAGCCCATATGGGTTCGTAAGCAATGATTATCTTTTCCAATTCAGTACTACTAAGATGAAACAGACTTTCTTTCAATTGCTTTTCCACATAAGTCTTATGCTTTTTAGATTTGCGAATGCTCAATGGCTCACCACAACAGAATATAACTGTAAACCCATTCTTTACTAGGATATCTATCTTGGCTTTGAGAATCTTATTGGATTCTTTGAAGTGCTGTCTCCTTTCAGAGTGACCTACTATGACACAGTTTATGCCTATAGAGGACAACATTCTGTGGCTTGTTTCGCCTGTAAAAGCTCCTTTGTCAGCTGTATGCACATTCTGAGCTGCAACTTGTACATTGGAATTAGCTCCCGCAAGCGTATGTATTACACTTAGATACGGTGTCGGACAACCTAAGATAACCTTCACTCCTTTAGGAATCCTTTTGGAACAGATATCGTAAGTCAATTGTCTTGCTTCAGAGCTTGAGAGATTCATTTTCCAATTTCCTGCAGCTATTTTTTGTCGCATATGCCTATATGTTTTGAAGAATTAGTAATTATGCAATAGAGATTACTTGCTGCAATAATACTACTTACATCTACTAAATAATAGTGTGAAAAAACCAAAACCGTACATTCATAGAGATATTAGCTGGCTGTCCTTTAATTATAGAGTTTTGCAGGAAGCTAAAGATCCCAATGTTCCCTTGTACGAGCGAATTAAGTTTTTAGCTATTTACTCTTCTAATCTCGGAGAATTTTATAGAGTACGTGTATCTAATCACAAAAACCTGATAAGAGCAGGTAAAAAGACCTTCAAGGACGTAGAGTTTCAACCTAAGCAGATCGTCAGACACATTATTAAGATTGTAACCAAGCAGCAGGAGGAGTTCAGTAAGGTATTTGCGATGCAGATACTACCTGAACTGGAAAAGGAAGGAATCAGTATAGTAAGACAGAGAGATCTTACTGCCAAGCAACTGGATTATGTAATCGCATACTTCAATGATCATCTCATTCCTCATGTGCAACCTATGCTTCTAAAAGGAGATATGGTAAAGCCATTTCTCCAAAATGGGGCGCTATACCTAGGTGTATATATGCGGAACCTTACATCTGATGATAATGAGAAGTATTATGCAATAGTAACCATACCATCAGAGATACAAGACCGATTCATAGAAATACCAACTGAAAAGGGTGAAAACAAGAGAATCATCATCCTGGATGATATCATTAGAATTATAATTTCAAATATTTTTCCAGGTTTCGAGATAAGAGATAGTTATTCTATCAAATTGTCTAGAGATGCCGAACTCTATATAGATGATGAGTACCAAGGTGATTTTCTAGAAAAAATAAAGAAGAGCTTGCAGAAAAGGGATAAAGGTCCAGCTGCCAGACTCGTCTATGATAGAACTATGCCTAAGCATTTCTTGGAATATTTACAAGATGTCTTTGATATTAAGGATATGGATTTGCTTCCTGAAGGTAGATATCACAACAACTTCGACTTTATGAATTTCCCAAGTTTTGGGAGTCAAAAACTAAAGAATGTAAAACTACCACCTATAGAATATGCCCCTCTATCGGAGTTTAAAAGTTTCTTCAAACAAATTTCTAAACGTGACCATCTGCTTTATTTTCCATATCACAGTTATGAAACAGTCATAAGATTCTTTGAAATAGCTGCGCAAGATGAGTTCGTTACTCACATCAAAATACTGCAATATAGAGTAGCCAAAGATTCTCGAATAATGGATGCGATAATCAAGGCTGTGAAGAATGGTAAAAGTGTAACAGCATTTATAGAAGTCAAAGCAAGATTTGATGAAGAGGCCAATCTTAGCTGGGGTGAAAAACTTGCAAGTAAAGGCGTCAAGGTCATCTATAATATTCCGGGTCTTAAAGTACATGCCAAGCTTGCCTTAGTAAGACGGGTAGTTAAAGGCAATGAACAACACTACTCGTATCTAAGTACAGGAAACTTCCATGAAGGTACTGCTAAGTTATACACTGATTTCGGTATGTTGACCTGCGATCCTAAATTGATAAATGAAATTAAACTGATTTTCAAATTAGTAGAAACAAGGGAGAAACCCACCCAAAAACTAAAACATCTGGGGGTTGGTGCTGTAAATCTCAAAGAGAAATTAAAGGATCTTATCAATAAGGAAATCCATTATGCCAATCAAGGTAAAAAAGCTGCAATCACACTAAAAATGAATAGCCTTCAAGATAGAGAAATGATCGACTTACTCTATAAGGCCAGTCAAACAGGTGTGGTCATCAAAATGATAGTCAGAGGAATTTGCTCCTTGGTGCCCAACATTAAAGGAATCAGTGAAAATATCACAGTCGTTAGTATTATAGATAGATTTCTAGAACATGCTCGCGTCTATATGTTTTACAACAATGGTAAGGAAAAAATCTATATGGCCTCTGCAGATTGGATGGTCAGGAACCTGCATCATCGGATAGAATGCATGTTTCCAATTTACGATGAGCAAAATAGAAAGATGGTGAAAGATATTATCAAAATACAATTGGCTGATAATGTTAAAGCAAGAGTGATTGATGACAAAAACCTCAATAAATACAAGTCTAAAAAGGGGGCATCTGTTCGGTCACAGTACGATACTTATTATTATGTAAAAAATCTTCATGTTTAACTCTTGATAAGCCTCATTTTTCAGACATTAGCTGTTAAATTTTGATTTCATGGATGTTAATATAGAAAGAGAGATAAAGGAGAAACTCTCTAACTGGAAATCAATTATAGAAGAATACCAAGTTCCAAGCAGTAAGAAGGCAGTTATTCAAATTATGAATACCTTTTTACCTTTCATTTTTCTGTGGGCTCTTATGTATGTGACCTACAGTTATTCAAAATGGTTAACAATTGGATTAGCATTTGTAAATGCTTTTTTCCTTGTTAGAATCTTCATAATACAACACGATTGTGGACACCAATCCTTTACAGCATCCAAAAAACTAAACAACGCTATAGGGACATTTTGCAGTCTATTCAGCTCTATCCCGTATAAGTATTGGGCAAAAATCCACAATCACCATCACGGGCATACTGGGCAACTAGAAGAAAGAGATATAGGAGACATAAACTTCCTTACTGTAGATGAATTCCGAAACAGAGGGAAATGGGGAAGATTCAGGTATCGGTTTTTTAGGCATCCTGTTACTCTATTCGTCATTGTGCCTATTGTCTATTTCACTATATCTAATAGGATCCCGAAAATCAAAGATTTTAAAGGAATGGCGGCACGTATAAAGTGGTCGCAATTCAAGAACAACATCTTGATACTAATAACCTATTGTCTTCTGGGTCATTTTTTGGGATGGAGACCTTTTCTTTTTACACAGTTTTCGATAGTATTCATCTTCTCGATAATTGCATTTTGGTTCTTCTATGTGCAGCATACGCATGAAACTTCCTACCACACTTGGAAAGATAATTGGGACTTTCTCATTGCATCTATTCGTGGAGCCTCCTATTACAAGCTGCCTAAGTTATTCCAGTGGCTTACGGGAAATATAGGATTTCATCATGTACACCACTTGAGTAGTAGAATTCCTAATTACAATCTAGAAAGATGTGTGAAAGACAATCCTATTCTCAACAAATACACCAATATTATCACGTTTAAAGAGAGTTTAAAGTCTATGCATGCCAAACTATGGGACGAGCAAAGAAAGCGACTGATAAGCTTCAAAGAATTCTATTACTTTGAAAAATTTGAAACATTAGCATAAATAATCATTTTATCTTGTCAAGAATTTAACATTTTGCTGTCTACACTAAGATAATGAACTTCCTGTTTTTATATTTGGTGCATTAAATAGAAGAAGGCCATCCTAAAAACAGCTATTCCTCTACTGACATACTTTTAACGTACGATTTTAATATATCTGCGTTAACTAGACGTGGAGTAAATACTTCTACTAGATTTAATTCTTTTATTGTAAAAGACTGTTCTAGTACATCGGCTAGTTTCTCTGCAGTTCTTATTGAAGTATATTGAATTCCATACATCCTGCAAATATGTTCGGCTGTAAGGTTATGAGGCGCTTCGAAAACAGTTTCTAATTGACCTGTGGAAGCTGGGCCTGGAATATATCTGAAGATTCCGCCACCGCCGTTATTAATAATGACTATTGTAAGATTTTGTGGTATTTCTTGAAGCCAAAAGGCATTGGAATCATAAAAAAAGGATAAGTCCCCCGTAATCAATACTGAATTTTGGCTGTTGGACATACTCGCAAAACCCAAAGCAGTCGAAGTACTACCATCGATGCCACTGACTCCCCTATTAGAAAAATATTGAAGATCCTTTCTGTCTGCAAATAACTGGGCATATCTAATCGGAGTGCTATTTGCCAAGTGAAGATCGACTCCATTTGGTATCAGCTTAAAAAGTAATTCAAAAACTTTTAGATCTGAAAAAGGACAACTCTTAAGAAAAGCTCGATGCTTTAGATCAGTTGACTTTTGAAGTCGCTGCCAGTTGTCTTGAAATAATGAAGAATTTGCATTGGGAATTTTTACTAAAAGGTCCATCACAGTATGAGTATCAGAAAGATACTTTGGTTTGGCTAAGTAGGTATCCTGAAGTGGCCCTTCATCTATGAACCAATGTTTAGTCGGTTTATTGTGAAGGAAGAATTGCTTAATTTTCTTCGATACGATTGGCCCTCCTATACTTATTAAGAAATCAGCACTGTAGTCTGACTCCTCTGATATACCATGCAGAACTCTGTCAAGACTGGCTATATCATTCCCGCAGCTTATATTGGAAGTTTTCTCAGTAAGCAAAACTATATCTTTCCTCTCTGAAAGCTCAGATAACTGCTGACCTAATTTAGATCCTGGAGACATCATTCCAGCAATGATTATTTTCTTTTTAGCAGTAAGCCAATCATTCTTTAGTTCCTCTAACAAATCCACCTCAGGAACTGATTTCGAAGAATCGCCTGTTTCTAGTTCTATGATAGGTTGTACATAATCTATCTGGTCGTAGAGTGGTTCTTGAAATGGAATATTAATGTGTACAGGGCCATAAGGGAGATCCATCGATTGGTCTATAGCACTAATAACCATGGAGTCGTTAGTACGGAGATCTTCAGGATCAGTAGCTTCTTCTACCCATGAATAACTTTTCTTGATATAATTTTGATAGACATTTTTTTGTCGCATAGACTGGCCGACACCTTGATCTATCCATAGAGAAGGCCTATCTGCAGTAATTACTACTAAGGGAATATGTTGATAGTAGGCTTCTACGATAGCTGGAGCATAATTCAAAACAGCACTGCCAGAAGTGCAACATATGACTGTAGGACGTCCTGTGGATAAGCCCTGTCCCATTGCAAAAAATGCGGCACATCTTTCATCCGGTATAGTTTGTATGTCAAACTTCTGTGCGGCATGGAAAGCTATAACCAAAGGCGCATTTCGTGATCCTGGAGAAAAGACAACATTCCTTATCCCTTTGAGGTAACAAATCTCAACGAGACGATTTATACTTACTTTGTTGGTTGTTTTCATACCAAATTAATCCTTATCGGAGGTAGTAGCTAAGGGAATTAGTAAGGTGTCAGCTTTCATCTCGGCTTCTTCCCATTCACTTTCCATTTTCGAATCCTTTACAATTCCTCCACCTGAATAGACTGCAACTCCATTTCTAAAAATCTCCATACATCGGATATTAGCAAACAACGAAAATTCCGAAGGGCTGTCGATAGGACCTAAAAAACCACAATAATATCCTCTATTATATGTTTCGATTTGTGGAATATTAGCAATCGCCTGCCCTACTGGAAATCCACTGAGTGCAGGACTTGGGTGAATCAGATCTACTACCCTTTCTATCGATGAGGATTTAGAATGGATAGCTATGTCTGCGCAAATATGAGCAAGGTTGCCTGCTGACAAAGTATAATTTTCTGATATGCTATGTTCTATTTGATGCCTATCAAGAATTTCTTTGTAGTGATCTTTTACAAAGGCATGCTCAGAAATGTCCTTTTCTGACCAGACCTGATTCTTCTGCAAGTCATCATTTCCCCTTGTCCCAGCAATAGCTCTAGATCTATAGTTAGCTCTGCCTCCTTCTAGTAGTAATTCTGGAGATGCGCCTAACCAAGTAAAATAGTTAGGGATGTGAAGCAGATAAGTAAATGCAGAGCTGTACGCATTCTTTATTCTGATGAAATGTTCATAAAGATCATTAGTTTCGAGACGTATCACCTTCCTTTTGGAAAGAACAATTTTACTTAAGTGATTTTGATTTATGAGTTGTTTTGCATTTGCAAAGGCTTGTGCATATTCTTCCTTGGTCGTAGAGAAATGCGCAAGCTCTTCATTAGTTCTAACTGAAAATTTCCTACCAGCTGCTTTACTAGAAATAGTGAATAGCAGACTAGGACTCTCTTTTCTGTTAAATGGGCAGAAAACAAAATCATAATCTGAAAGCTTTTCCTCTTTCTTGGCTTCTACAATGGATGATATACTTGCAAGTATAAATTCTGATGTCCCAGGTAAACTGTAAGCCAGTATGGAGTTGGTTATAGTCTCTTTGTCAAATACCATTTCTAATAAAGTAACAATTGCTTCCTCTAAAGGTTTCTTAGCTTCTCAAAAGTTTTAGTTCTTTGAATCTTTCCATTTTCTGTTCTCAGAAATGAAGCTGCAAAGTATACTTTTTTTGGTCGCTCATACTTTTCTAACACAGAATTAAATGAAGCTAACAATTCTAATTTATCTTCAGTTATCTCTTTCTCTACTACTAATACAACACATTCGCCCAGATTCTCATCCGTCTCTGAAGTTATAAAATATGGCATAGGTAGTAGCTTCGTTAGTTTAGCTTCTATTTGCTCCGGAAAGAGCTTGATCCCACCTGAGTTTATGATATTATCATATCTTCCTATCCACTTAAATGACTGGTTATTTGTCAATTTCACTATGTCATTTGTAGTAATTGAATCAAAATAATGGGATTGTATCTGTAGTCTACTTTCAGAATCTAAAGAAAGTTTTACTCCAGGCAAGGCATTATATATCGGTTCTGCTTCAGTACCCTGCAGCTCTCTTAATGCAATATGTGTGATAGTTTCCGTCATCCCAAAACCATGATAGACTGCTGCATCTATCTTGGATACAATGCTTAGTGTCTTAGCAGTGATAGGTCCACCGCCTAAAAGTATCTTATTGACTCTGTTAAGTTCATTTACGCTACTGTAGGCAAACTGATGTGGTGTCATAGGAACAAAATCAAATGATTCCTTTAATCCAGCCAATGGTGTGGAAGAGGGTCTTGTAACGCGAAGATCTAAATCGCTTAAGATGCTTCTTACTACCATCATCTTACCAGCAATAAAACTTACTGGCAGACTGAGGAGTGCTTTCTGGTTAGGTGCAAACTTAAAATGCTCAGCAGTATTCTTAGCACTGGCAAGCATTGCACTTTTCTTTAGGCGTATTGTTTTCGGCGTACCAGTAGAACCTGAAGTGCTTACCGATATATGTTCCTTGTCATTATACCAAGATTCTAAAAACTGAAATAGCTCTAAACCTTGAGACTGGATGCCTAACTCTTTCAATAGAGCATACTCTTCGAAAGCAATCTTTTTTCCGTCTATAATGAGTGCCATTAGAAAATTATATTTTGCCATTGCCCAGTCCCATAATGCAGCTCAGCATTATCTATGTATAAGGGCGACTTAATATTATTAGTGAATAGTTGTCCTGTGCCTAGGCCTTGGTACATCTGGTTACCTAGTGTAGCTGTCCATTGCGCAATGGCATTCAGTCCGATATTTGCTTCCAAGGCTGAAGTTACCCACCATCCTATGTTATATTCTTTGCATAAGGAAATCCATTCTTCCGCAGTTGCAAAACCACCAATAAGACTGGGTTTCAAAATGATATACTGTGGTTTTATATCTTTCAATAATTGCTCTTTTTGTTCTGAGCTATTTATTGATATTAA
The DNA here is from genome assembly GCA_964397575.1 of uncultured Saprospiraceae bacterium. GTDB lineage: Bacteria > Bacteroidota > Bacteroidia > Chitinophagales > Saprospiraceae > RFSX01. The sequence goes on along the minus strand of CAYNJK010000095.1, from coordinate 2,087 downwards.
TTCTTCGTCTAAGGCAATAGGTATAGGAGTAGAGCTACAAAGCTCTGCCATCTTATCCACTTGTCCAGGCATGATGGGTTGTTCTATAGAATGAATCTGATAATCACTTAGACGCTTTAGTTTTTCTAATGCTTCATTGTTTTGGAATCCACCATTTGCATCTACTCTTATCTCAAGATCAGAAGTATTAAATTGCTTTCTGATATAAGAAATTAAATTTAGCTCGTCTTCAAAGTTAATAGCCGCAATTTTTATCTTGATGCATCTGTAGCCTGTGCTGAGTAATCTATTGATTTGCTGAAACATAAAGTCTTTAGTTCCCATCCAAACTAATCCGTTGATAGGAATACCTACCTCATTTGTAAATCCAGATTCGAATAGTTGTTTTCTTCCGCCTCTAGAGAGATCTAATTTAGCAGTCTCGTAGGCAAACTTCATAGCTGGTAGTCCTTCGAAAATAGGATTATCTAAGGATATCTGAAAACCCTGATTTATTGCGCTGACCAGCTTAGTTAACTCTGTATCTAAGTCTTTCATTAGATCTGGACTTAGTTTTGATATTGTAGAGCACTCTCCTATTCCTGAATGCCCACTTTTATCGGTGAGTTTCAGATACCAACTATCTTTTGTTTTTAGTATACCACGTGAAGTGCCACTTGCTTGTTTGAACTGGAGGCGGTGATATACATAGTCTGCTGTCATAATGGCAAAATGAACTTACAGGTAAGTTGCTCAAAATAAAAAGGCTTGATAACGAGATCAAGCCTTTTTATAATTATATGTTGAATATTATAGTAGAAATTATTCTACTACAAATTTACTATCATCTATTTCTCCATTCACTTCTATAGATTTAAGCATCATAGAAATAGGTTGTGGAGCGGCACCAATAGTCTTGATTGTATGTGGAATCATAAGTCCATCGACTTCTTTGTACTCACCAAATTCTTGAGTAACTGTTACTACTTGCCCTGGTGCCATTTCGCTGGTAATCACTTCTTTTAATAGGAGTCCATTTTTTACACTATAAAACTCTGTTTTCTCCTTACCCGAAGGTTCTTTTACACTTAGTTTATAGCAAGACTCTCCCGCAGCCTGATCTACACCTTTGAGCTCTAGCATATAATCGCCGTTTAGGTAATTACTATGAGCCAACATTGCGGCTGATGCCTTAGCCTCGACAAGCTTAGGGCCTTCAGTGAAAGTTTGGGCATTACCCATCGCAGATTCCTTCAGTGTTTTTCCATCAAAGACTTGTTCCTGAAATGTCATAGCCTCCGTTCCGACTTTCATCGCCATCATGCCTGGTGCTTTTTTGAATATCTCTACTTTAGCATCCATACCCATCATATTCATTCCATACTCCATATGCATAGTCTTCAGTGCATTCCACTTATCTGCTCCTCCTATTTTATCTAAATACTTGCTCACTACTGACTGTGCTGTGATATCGTCAGGAAGTGGTGTATCCGCAATTTCCAACTTATTACCGAAGGCATCATAGAAATCTATCTCGCCGTCAGAATCAAAGCGAGAAAGCTTATCCGCTATTTCATCTTTATTACCTACGACAACTATATGTGCATTATCTGCTGTGATATATTTCTTAGCAACATTCTGTACATCAGCTACCGTTACTCTGTCTAGCTTTTCTAGATAGTTTGCATAATAATCTTCTGGCAAATCATATCTCACAATATTTCTTGCAAAACGAGCCAAACTCTGAGGAGACTCTAATGATCTAGCAAATGACCCTGCCAGTGAATTTTTTGACAATTGTAAATCTTCTTCTGAGACAGGCTCACTTGCCATTCTTTCCATTTCATATAAGAATTGTACGATAGAGCTATCTGTTACTTCGTTTCGTACACTGGCTCCCGCAGAAAATCTTCCTATAAGTCTATCAGAGGAAATACTGGATCTAGCGCCATAGGTATAGGCTTTATCTTCTCTCAGATTTTGCATCAGTCTTCCTGAGAATATACCACCTCCCAAAATAGAATCCATTAGTGAAGCTTCTATGGCTTCCTGTGATGCAGGTTTTAATTCTACAGGATAAGTTATAGAAATAACTGACTGTACAGCAC